>JBEHXM010000179.1:0-7807 GCA_048498695.1 Bacteroidota bacterium | reverse complement strand
CATTTTAGCGCCTTCTTTTATATGTACTTCGGTTAAAGCGGTATTTTTCATATCAGTTATTATGCGGCAAAAGTATTTATTTTTTGTGATTTCACCGATCAGAGGATGATTTCACCGATTGATATAATTTTATTGGGGGATTACATGGATTAGAAGATGATTTTACCGACCAATATGTTTTATTGATAATACAATTCAATTTGACAGTTTCTCTAAAATCTGTGAAATCTTTCTCCAACCGGTGAAATCATCTCATAATCGGTGAAATCATATTCTTTCATAAAAATCAACCAACAGGTTTGTCACTTTATCCAGGTTATGTTGTTCTTCCATTAGTTTTCGGGCATTTATGCCTATGTTTTTACAAAATTCTTCGTCGGCAATGCAAATTTTTATGGCTTCGTAAAACTCGTCGTAATTATTGGCAATGATGATATTCTCGCCGTTTGTGTATTTAATTCCTTCTGCGCCCAGCGGTGTCGATATGATACATTTTTGCATCGCCATGCCTTCAACAATCTTTACCCGCATACCTCCGCCCGACATCAACGGCACTATCATTATCGATTTGCTGTTCATAAACTCCAGCGCATCATCAACCTCGCCCTGGATGAATATCTTGCCCATCACATCGTAGTCATCAAAGCGCTCGGGGATATCGTTACCGGCTACATAGAATTTTACACGCAACTCGCCATCTGTTAAGTCTTTATTAAAGTTTTCGATAAACCATTCGATACCTTCCCTGTTGGGCAGCCAGTCCAGCGACCCCAGAAAAAAAAGGCTTGGAAATTCAGTTTTGTTGAAATCCGGCTTGTAATGCTCAAGGTTTAACCCAACCGGTAATTCTTCGATGGGAATTTGAATGCCATATTCCAGCAGGGTGCTTTTGTCCTGGTTAGTAAATACAGCTATCCCGTTAAAACTGTTAAGCTGTTGCAACTCGTAATTTTTAATACGCTTGGCGTGCATCTTAAGGTACGACTTTTTAAACGGGTCGTTCTTTTGTTCGGACATGCGTTGCCAAACCTGGTTTTCGATATTGTGAGAACGATAGATAAGCTTTGCTTTTGATGCCTTGCGGACCGCCTGTAAGTAAAGCGAAACATATAAACCCTCAAATTGGATAACGTCGAAATCTTTATTCCTTAACTCACGGACGAGCAGCTTTTCAAATTCAGTATCATAATATTTATCGATGTTGAAGGAGGTCTTGCTGAACAGGTTTACCGCAACGTCAAACACCGAAACGTTGGTGTCGATATCATAAGCCCGGTAGTTTATTTTGGAAAGGAGGTAATTATCATCACTGGTATTTTCGTGGTGATTTTTGCGCACGTTAAGGGCCACTAATGAAACATCGTGTCCCTGGTCTACTAAACCGCGAACGGTATTGCAAACTACAATAGCATAGCCTCCATTTTGCGGAAACGGTACACGGTGGGTTAAAATTAGTATCCTCAACTGTATCGTGGTTTTTAGCAAAAATATAAAAAAAGGGCGACCAGACAGGCTTGGAATGATTTTAAAGATGTTTTGTGCCCATAAAATTACCACATTGTTAATTTTATGTAAGATAGTATCTGCGGCTGATAAATCAGAACAACTCTAGCTGAGGGTCACTCACTCTAAATGTCCGGCGATGATAAGGTGTATAGCCAATCTCCATAACCGTTTTTCTATGCTTGATGGTCGGGTAGCCTTTGTTTTTATGCCAGTCGTATTCGGGGTGCTCTTCGGCAATTTTTTTCATATAATCGTCGCGGTAAGTTTTGGCGAGGATGGATGCGGCCGCTATACTGAAATATTTAGCATCGCCTTCAACTATGCATTGGTGCGGTGTGGTTTTATATTTATTAAAACGGTTACCATCGATGATCAGAAACTCTGGAATAAGATGCAGTTTTTCAATAGCCCGGTGCATAGCCAGGAAAGAGGCGTTTAATATGTTGATTTCGTCTATCTCGTTATTATCAACTATACCAACCGCGTGAGCCAGTGCCTTTTGCTCAATCTCAATTCGCAACTCGTAGCGTATTTCTTCGGTAAGTTGTTTGGAGTCGTTCAACAGATCATGCTCAAATCCGTCAGGAAGAATAACAGCAGCAGCAAATACGGGGCCCGCTAAACAACCACGCCCAGCCTCGTCACAGCCCGCTTCCAGGAATTCGAATTGATATCTTGATAGTAGCATTTAAGTTGAAAACGTATAGTAACAGCGGTTGTTATAAGTGTGGAAAAGAATAGCCAAACTTACGAAGTTTCAAAAACTTCGTAAGTTTTATCGGTACTAAAAAATTCGAAGAGTAAGCAGCGTCACATCATCAATAGGTTTGCCCTTTATCACAAAATTAATATGATTCATCAGCAACTCGTTAAAATCATTTGGCGATAAGTCTCCGTGCGTTTTAATAAAATCCAGCAGACTTTCTTCCGTCCAATTTTTATTAGGATGCTCATGGTCCATCAGGCCGTCGGTGTAATTCGCGATCATGGTACCGGGTTCAATATCCACCTCGCCCTGGTTGATAAAAGGCAGCTCGTCAAATACGCCTATCATAGTGGTACCTAGTTTAAGTGAAATAATTTCGCCATTAAGAACCATTACCGTAGCGTTATGGCCGGCATTAATGTAGCTTAATTTGTGAGTACGTTCATTGTATTTCGCCAGGAAAAGAGTAATAAAGCGCTCTCCTTTGGTGTTATTGATAACTACCTTATTCAGCCGGTCGATGATATTTGCCAAATCATCTTCCACAGCCGCCCATGCATGCAGGCTGGCCTGGAAGTTCGCCATCAGTAAGGCTGCAGAAATTCCTTTGCCTGAAACATCGGCAATACACCATAAAAACTCATGGTCGTTCAGGCGAATGAAATCGAAATAATCACCGCCGATATTTTGGTGGGGGATATAGCGTGCACTAACTTCAACGCTTTTATCCTTATATGCCTTTAACGGGATAAGCATATTCTGCACCTCGACAGCCAGCTCCATCTCGCGCTGGAAACGTTCGGACTGCAGCCTTTCCCGGAACAGCTTTTTGTTCTCGAGCGCCACAACGATAACGTTTATTACCGTTTGGATAAAATTGAGGTCGTTATTAAGCAATTCGCTCGAAGTATTAAAATCGCCGATCAGCGCAAAAGCTAAAGCCTTTTTTTTATGGTAGATGGGTATAAAATAGTCGTATTTGGCAAGCAGGGGGTTTTCGTGATTTGTAAGGGGAGTGGGCCATTTAAACTTTGCTAATTTCAGGCAGGCCCTGTGCAGTTCTATTATAGGTTCAATTTCGCCGCCGTACTTGGAAAGCAGCACGTAACTGCCGTCCTTCTCTATCAGAAACCTTAGTTTCCCTACCTGCAGGTAGCTTTTTAATATCACCTGCAGCATCTGTAGCAGGGTAGACGTTGCGGTGTCTTTATTGATGGCCTGTGTAACCTCGAGCAAAGCGTTTAGTTCAGTTTGCCTTTTGAGCAGCAAGCGTATTAATTCGTCTTCAGCTGAGATATCGTCAATATTATCCATCAGTTAATTGGGAAAGGCAGCCTAAAATAGCGATTATTTTTTTTAAAACCGGGTACTTTGTGATTTTATGTCAAATGCGTCTCTTAACCCCATGGTTACCAGGTTGAATGCATAAACCAGCACCATTATGGCCAAACCCGGAACAATGGCCAGGTAAGCCGAATCCATTACGATATAGCCATAATGCTCTTTTATCATGCTGCCCCAGGTGGGCATTGGCGGTTGTGCTCCAAATCCGAGAAAGCTCAATCCCGCCTCAAGCAATATGGCAGATGCAAAGTTTGATGAAGCTAAAACCAATATCGGGCCGATAATGTTTGGTAAAATATGCCTGCTGATGATACGTATATTATTAAAACCAAGAGAGCGCGCTGCTTCGATGTACTCAACCTGCTTCAAACTTAAAACCTGACCGCGCACCAGCCGCGCAACTTCCACCCACATAGACAGGCCTACAGCGATAAATATCTGCCATAAACCTTTACCCAAAGCAAAAGATATAGCAATTACCAGCAGCAATGCCGGCAGAGACCATAAAATATTCATCAGCCAGCTTAAAGCGGCATCTATCCATCCTCCAAAATAGCCTGCAACTGCTCCGATGGTTATACCTAAAAGCATACTGATGATAACCGACATCAGCCCTACTGATAAGGATATGCGCGTACCCAATATAAGCCTGCTTAAAAGGTCCCGGCCGTAGATATCTGTTCCAAGCCAATAGGTGCGATGGATGGCGTTGGCCTCCCGGCCTCCTAAAGGGGGAGCAAATTTGTAGGCTTTTTTCTCAGGTTTATCTTCGGCGCCTATGTATTCGTTTACATAGACAGAATCATTTTTAACGTAATAGCTGGTAATGGGTATTTCCCTGTAAAAGGATGGCTGGCCAAACAGCATTTTGCTGAATATATTTACGGTATCAACAGGCTCAGTTTTTCTCAGGCGAAGTATCGTGAATGATGAGCCTGGCTTTTTTATGCTGAGTTGTATCGTCATGTTATTGGCCAACGGTGTGGAATCCGGCATGATCAGATAACCCGATATAGCTACTATCAGCATAAAAACAATTACCGCCAGCCCGGCAACGGCGAGTTTATTGCGCTTAAATGTTTTCCAGGTGCGTTTAGAGGGGCTGAGTTCGGTCAATGTTTTAGTTACTGCTATGGCTAAAGATAAGGCTTAGTTAATTAAGTTGATGGGGAGACTTATTGATTGAGCTGAAAACGATTCAATATGTGACTTTAAAATGGCTGAAACGCTATGCTAAGTTAATCAACCCAATTTAACCTGATCAACCAACCCACTATTTTACCAGCCTCCCCTTCCACACATACTTACCTTTATTGCCCAGCACGCCAATGTAAACAAAGTAGATAAAATACAGCGGGATAGAAAACGGCAATACCCACATCAACAGCTTTCGTTTAAAAAATATGGTTACCGGTAGCAGTAAGGCAATCTCAGCCAAAAATACAAGCAAATATTGCAGCGCAGAGACCTTAAGGTAATATACGTCATAAAGGCCAAGCAGCAGATTAGCCAGCACCGATAAATTAAAAAGCCACAGACCAATTACCAGCGCCACTACTTTTTTATCTTTATACTTTACAGATTTGGACGCCCAGCGGCGGCGCTGCTGCATAAAGCTCTTAAAGTTGTGCTTGGCATGCGTATAAACAATGGCATCGTACCATTTTAAAAAGCCTATCCTGCCGGGATATTTCGCCGCCACTTTTTGCAGCAGCAGCTCGTCATCACCCGAAGCCAGGTCGTCGATCCCTTTAAAACCGCCTACCTCGTAAAAAACATCCTTTCGGTAAGCAAGGTTTGCCCCGTTACAGGTAGATGCATGTCCATTGCCGATAAAGGCGCCGCCGGTAGCGATCAGCGAGAAAAACTCCAGGGCCTGCATGCGCTCGAAAACCGATTTTTCTTCAAAGTAGCTCACTGGCGAAGATATCATTAATGGGTGCTCCTCCTCATAATAACCCACAATTGACGAGAGCCATTTGCTCCCCATCCGGCAATCAGCATCGGTAGCCACCATCAGCTCGCCGTTTGATAATTTTATCGCTTCAGCTATTGCCTTTTTCTTGTAGGAGTTGAGTGGCTTGTCTTCATTGAGCTGTAAAAGCTTAATTCCCCGGTCGGCATAGCCGGCAATTATTTCGGATGTCCGGTCTGTAGAGTGGTCGTCGACGATAATTATTTCTGTAAGATATTTGGGATAATCCTGCGCCAATAAATCATTGATGGTTAAATGAATACTTTCTTCCTCATTACGGGCGGCTATCATCACTGTTACCTTAGTGGTAAAGCCCGAAAGCTTAATGCGCGGGCGCCTGATGGCATTCCACCCGATGACGATAAAGGCTACCACGCAAATAAACAGGCCGGTAAGCAGCAGGGATATGGTACTAAGAATTACGGTCAAAAAATTTCAGTTTAAAAACAAATATAGAGCCTAAAGCGGCAGGAATGATCATATTAGTGACATAGATAATTGAAACTGCCACCATAATTGCGACATGCTGGTCGGTGATGTAGCTGAAAAGTGTATTGGCAGTTATATTGCGCACACCGATATCGACCACATCAAGCGAAGGAATAGCCGATTGAATAAAAAAGAAAACGAACATCATCAACGAAAGCTCATACAGCGGTATCTGCGGAATAAGCAGATGAATAATAAGGTAGTATTGAAAGGTGAATGTACAAAAACGCGCCAGGCAGAACCACATGATATTGAGCAGCTGATCAGTTTTATAGGTGCCCATAATATCGAAAAATCGATGATATTTGTGCAGAAATTTTACCCGGTTCAGCAACTGTACCATCCATTTGATATTGAAATAAAACGTAAGCATAATGGCTATAAAGCCGGCGGCTACCAGTATCGCGCCTACCATTATCCAGTCCTGCGGGTGGATAAACATGTAAAGAAACCAAACCGATGCTGCCGAACCCAACACGTTGGTAATAACATTTTGCCCGAATGAGCCTACCGCCATAGCAAATACGCCGTGAATGCGTTTACGGTTGGGCAAAAACATAACCCGGCCGCCATATTCGCCAATACGATTGGGCGTAAAAACGGCCCAGGTTAAGCCGCAAAATACGGCCTCGATAGCCCTCCAAACCGACATTGGCGCCAACCGTCGCGTTAGGTGCCACCACTTTAACGATTCCAGTACCCAGTTTACCACCATCAGTAATACAATCCCGACCATGGTAAACAGCACTTTGTTATAAGTTACATGGGCAACCAGTTGTTTAAAATTGGCTATGTTGCTTTCGTTTTTTAGGATGCGATGATAAATATACCACGCCGCAAGTACCAGGATACCGAATTTAAGGAGATAGGATAGTAGTTTTTTACCGCGGGCAGTCAAAGGCAGAATGTTTTTGCAATGTTAGCTATTTAAGTTCATAGTTAGTGGTTCATAGCTCATAGCCGGAGCTTTTTACAGTTTATCTATAATCAATGAGCTATTGATCATAGATCAGATGCTTTTTAATGATTTTATTGAGCACATGAATTATCAAATAAGTGTTTCGATAACTAATATTGAGCGAATTTGTTTGGACGATTGCCGGGCGTGAATTTTTAAATATTAACGATGTAATTGATACCTTGCAATATTGATATAATAAAAATTATGGAACCTGAATTCATCACGTATAAAAAATTTAATGATTTCGCCCTGGCGAATCAACTTGCTGAACTGCTGGTAAAGAACAATATCACTTATTTTATCGACGAAGAGGACCTGGTTTTTAACCCGGCGTTTTCGTATGCCGATACAAAGGAATATGCGGTGAAAGTACGGCCGGAAGATTTTGAACCAATAAACGATTTGCTGAAGCAGGATGCAAAGGAAAGCATCTTAGAGGTAGAGCCGGATTATTACCTGCTGTCTTTTACTAATGAAGAATTGAAAGACGTTGTTATTAAGGCCGATGAATGGAGCGCTTTTGATGTTCAATTGGCCCGGAAATTACTTTCAGAAAGAGGTCATGCAATAAGCGACGAAGATGTTGAAATAATTCAGGAAAAGAGGATCAGCGAACTAAGTCAACCAGACAAACCGCAGACAAGCTGGATTATCATAGGTTATTTAGCTGCACTTTTAGGTGGCGTTTTTGGAATTTTTATTGGCTGGCACCTGAAGAATTATAAAAAGACATTACCAGATGGTGAAAGAGTATATGAGTATTCAGAACGCGATAGGTGGCATGGCTCCGTCATATTTTATATGTCTATTATATTTTTAATTTTAG
>JBEHXM010000178.1:0-7949 GCA_048498695.1 Bacteroidota bacterium | reverse complement strand
TAAGAGCGGGTATACCTGTTTCCCTGGAAAGCTGTGCCATTCCTTTACTCAATGCTTTATTGAGATTTCCGATAGAGGAATATCGTTCTGAAAGAGATCCTGCAAAATCTAAAAGCCCTTTAGCTTCCTTCGGAATTTTTATACTTATAAAAGCTTTGTCTTTGCGCTTTCCCTTAGTTTTGGATCGATTATATTCAACCCGGCCATTTTTAACAACATACTCCTTTTTATAGAAGTCCACGGCATTCATTCCGCATAAATAAAATGAGAGCATCCCTAACTTTACTACCAATTCCAACCTGCCTCCAGGTTCATAAACACAATCCCTTACTTTAATAATTCCGGCAGCGCCTAAATTCAGTTTATCTGTTTCAGGTGCATCAACGATGGTATATTCCTCAAACGGATTATAAGTGATTGGAATAAGACCTAATGACGGTTTGTTATAGTGTTTCATGGCAGCCGAGAAAAGCCCGGAGAAGTCACGAAAATAGTTGTGTACGCTGGCATCGGAGAGAGGCTTGCCTTCCATTTGATATTCCCTTTGAAATTGATCCTTCCTGGTCATCATCCTATGACTCCGTAAGAATTTCTCAAAGTTCCTTATAAAGCTAGGTGTTACTTCTTCTATGGGCAGTCTGCCTATTTTCACGAAGTCACTCAAATGGTTTCTGAGAGTTTTATAGTTTGCAGCACTTTTAGACTGCTTATTTTCCTCTAACTGGTCGATATGTAACTGGGCGAACTTAAGCAAATCAATTTCCTGATCTTTGGTCAATAAATGTTCTGTGAGCTGATTAACATCGAAAGAATTTAACCGTGTCCCTAAGGAACTTACCATATTACGGTATTCATCCAGGGTTTTATTAATGCAGGAATTAATAAATGTGTCCTTAACTGAAAAGTCTTTTGAAAGCTTTTTATCAGTTACATAGTGTTCGGTGTCGATATAACGCCGTAAATCTTTGTGAGAAACGCAGATTTTCACATTATAGGTTCCATCTGCTTTTTTGTGGTGTTTGAAAACTTTAGCACTTAAAGTAGCCATCATCAATGAGTTAACCACGAATATTCTGTAACGTATTTGTAACAGTCGTTCGTGAAGTTTAGCAATAAATCCTTGCGAAACAGGAAGAATTCGATGATATAGCCTCTGGAAAATGAGTAAGTAAAAAATTAGCTCAAAACCCAAAAACAGGCTTAATTACTCTAAATAGGCTATTATTTTGGAAAAAAAGCCCCGCGGACGTGCGGGGCTTGGTGCTCCTGAGGCTGGGCTCGAACCAGCGACCCTCTGATTAACAGTCAGATGCTCTAACCGGCTGAGCTACTCAGGAATCATTTTCCGGTTTGGAGTGTGCAAAAGTATGATTTAAGGGTTAATTTCACAATATTTCCCTGAAAAAAAATGCAAAATATTTGGACAGGCTTATATTCAGGCATTTAACCTCGGCATGAAAATATTCACTATCTACCTAAAACGAAACATTTGACAGCATAAAAAACAATAACCGCAAAGTTTCCGGCTTAATTTCACAATATTTGCTGCAAATTTTATAATCATTACTAAATGAGTTTAATAGTTATTGGTTCGATCGCCCTGGATGATATTGAAACCCCTTTTGGGAAAGCAAACAAAATTGTTGGAGGTGCAGCGCCATTTGCCTGCCTTGCAGCATCTTACTTTTATGATAAAGTAAAGCTGGTAGCCATCATCGGTAAGAACTTTCCAAAGTCGGAGATTGATGTTTGGCATGATCATCATATCAATACAGAGGGGCTTCAGATAGATGAGGAGCGTCTAAATTTTTACTGGTCGGGTAAATATCATACCGATATGAATAGCCGCGACACCCTGGAAACAGGTTTGAATGTGCTGGAAGATTTCGACCCGGTGATACCGGACACCTACCAGGACTGCGAATATTTAATGCTGGCTAACTTAGCGCCTATCACCCAACAAACTGCCATTAAACGTTTGAAGAAACGACCAAAGCTGATCGTGCTGGATACGATGAATTTTTGGATGGATATCGCGCTGGATGACCTGCTGGAGACTATAAAAATGGTGGATGTACTAACCATTAATGATGCCGAAGCACGACAATTATCAGGTGAGTATTCGCTGGTAAAAGCCGCCAATAAAATATTAACCATGGGACCGAAATACCTGATCATCAAAAAGGGTGAGCATGGCGCCTTATTGTTTGGCGAAGGGAAGATATTTGCGGCTCCTGCCTTGCCGCTTGAAGATGTATTTGACCCAACCGGCGCCGGGGATACTTTTGCCGGGGGCTTTATTGGCTATATGGCTAAGATTGGTACGGTGAACTTTACGCATATGAAGAACGCAATTATTTACGGCTCGGCATTGGCATCTTTTTGTGTAGAAACTTTTGGAACTGAAAAGTTGAAAAACCTGACAGGTAAAGAAATTAATGACAGGATACAGCAATTTATCAGCCTGTCGAAATTTGAAATATTATAGAATACGGAAGTCGGAATGCCAAATGCGGAATTAAAACACTTCCGAAATCGGCATTCCGCATTTCGAATTCAAAGCAACCTTCCAATAGGATCAAAGTTTTCAAAGACCCATTCATCATGTGGGGCATCGGGTAATTCGTGGGTCAGGTCCTGCCCTGCCCAATGTTCGTAATGCTTGCCATCTCGCCATAAGCGGCTGCGACTCACATCATAGATGATGCCTTTATAGGCAATCCATACCTCAGGCTTGTCCTGTCCATTACGCAGAGCTAATTGTGAGCGGGTGTACACTGGCAGATCATTCATTTAGCATTTTCAAATCTCGAACGAAAATACTCAAACAGGCCGATATTCATCAGCAACAAAGCCATCAAATAAAAATGATCTTCAACAGGAATGGTACCCAATCGTACGCCCATGTTTTGCTGGTTATTATATAATACTACGGGTATCGAGGTTAGCAATCCGTTTATGATATAAAAAGGAATTAGAGCCACGAGGTAGGCTCTGTAAAATAGCCCAAGCCACCCTGCTTTAAAAATATATTGGAATAATATAACTAAGCCTAATACCAGGCTAAAGGTAACCTGAGTGTATAATTTGCTAAGATTAAAGAACAGTACAATGATTGAAGAAAGACAGATAAGACCAGAGAGTATACTACTTATTCGTCTATTGATATTCAATCTGACATAATAATTTAAACAGGCATAAATAAACACACAGGCAAATGGTACCGTTACAAAAAATAAGATCTCCTCAATTGGCAAATGGAAAAACGTGATACCTGTAATATATTGGCTATTGAATGACCAGACGCCTTTAATGATAAACAGTATATCCCAGAATAAAAAAAGAATACCTGTAATGCCGATAGCTGGGAATATGAACTTCCAGCTTTTATAAAAACGAACCCGCTTATCAAAAGACAGCAGCAACGGGAACAATACCGTCAAAAAATTGATGAGCAGGTAAGTAAACTTCAAGGCGTTCAGCTTTTATATTCCGGTTAACTTGTATTTTAAAACGGCTCTAATATAAAGGATTGTTTTGCTGATATCTGTTATTCGTACTCTTTGACGACTGATAACAGTTGCCGGCGAATTACTGATCTTTTTTAATAATTCATTATAATAAATGTAAGCCAGGTAAACCCCCAGACGCACACCGTCGGGCAACTGCCTGATTCCTTCAAAACCTTTTGCGAAGTCTTTTTCAATATCCGTTTCAATGTGCTTTTTAGCATCATCGGTGAAATTACTAAAATCAACACCGGGAAAATAGATGCGCCCACGTTCTGCATGATCCTCTTTTATATCCCGCAAAAAATTAACCTTTTGAAAAGCGGCTCCCAGGCTACGCGCAGATGGCAGTAATCGTTGGTATTGTTCTTCGTTATTCTCACAAAAAACACGGAGACACATCAGACCGATCACTTCCGCCGATCCATGAACATAATCAGCATATCCTTCAGCGTCATAGGTTTTGCGGTCGAGGTCCATTTCCATCGAGGTTAAGAATGCTTCTATTAGCTCTTCCTCAATATGATAAATATTGACAACAGATTGAAAGGATTGCAAAACAGGGTTCATGCTGATCTTTTCTTTGATCGCTTTGAAGGCTTGTTCTTTAAAATCATGCATTAGCAGGGACTGGTCGTGCGCATGAAAAGTATCTACTATCTCATCCGCATATCTTACAAAGCCGTAAATAGCATAGATGGGGGCTCTGAAACGTTTATCGAAAGCTTTGATGCCCTTACTGAAGGAGGTACTGTACTTATTGGTAATTATTTTACTGCATTCAAAACAGGTATCATTGTACAGTTCCATTCCAGGCATTTACGTTTTTTAGATTATTATAGATTTTAACAACAGTAAGTTTTTTCAAATCGCCAAGGCAATTAGTTATTTTGTGAACAACAATGGGTAAAAATAAACAAGTTATAGTAATTGGAGCCGGATTTGCCGGATTAAGTGCCGCCGCACTGATAGCTAAAGCTGGTTACGAGGTAACTATACTTGAAAAAAATAACCAGGCAGGCGGTCGTGCCCGGATTTGGGAGAAGGATGATTTCAAGTTTGACATGGGCCCCAGCTGGTATTGGATGCCTGATGTATTCGAAAATTATTTTTCTGTATTCGGTAAAAAGGTAAGTGATTTTTATCAATTAAAAAGGCTCGATCCGGGTTATCGCATTTACTTTGGTAAAGATGATATAATGGATATTCCGGCTGGCATTGAGCAGCTTGAAGTCTTGTTTGAAAGTATTGAACCCGGCAGTACCAAATCGCTCCGTGAGTTTTTAGAACAGGCCGCTTATAAATATAAGATCGGCATGGGTGAATATGTGTTTAAGCCATCGCACTCGATATTTGAATATGCCGATTTGAACCTGGTCCGGAAAAGCTTTAGTCTGCAACTGCTGACTAACATGAGCAAGCATGTAAGGCAGTATTTTAAAAACCCGAAACTTATTAAACTGCTGGAGTTCCCGGTGCTGTTTTTGGGCGCTACCCCTCAAAATACGCCTGCTCTGTATAGTATGATGAATTATGCCGACCTGGTTTTAGGTACCTGGTATCCGATGGGTGGTATGAACGAAATAGTAAAAGCAATGGTAAAAGTGGCTGAAAAACAGGGCGTGCAGCTACATTTGAACACGGAAGTAACCGGGATCGAAATAGAAAGCGGAGAAGTAAAAAGGATTTGTACCACTAATAGAAACTATGCTGCCGATTTTGTAGTGGCCGGAGCCGATTATGAGCATGTGGAACAGCATTTAATAGCTGAGCCTTATCGTAATTATGATAAAAAGTACTGGGACAGCCGCACTTTATCGCCTTCCTGCCTCATCTATTATATTGGCCTGAATAAAAAGATTTCAGGCATCCGGCACCACAATTTATTTTTTGATGAAGATTTTGAACAGCATGCCAGGGATATCTATATTGATCCGAAATGGCCGAATAAACCGCTGTTTTATGTTTGCTGCAGTTCAAAAACTGATGATAGTGTTGCGCCTGAAAATTGCGAGAACCTGTTTTTCCTGATGCCTGTAGCACCGGGACTTAATGATTATGATACAATCCGTGAGAAGTATTTCGACTTAATGGTAACACGTTTCGAGGCTGTGACCGGAGAAAATATCCGTGATGCGATAATCGTAAAAAGAAGTTATGCGATGAATGATTTTAAGGCGGATTACCATTCTTTCAAAGGCAATGCCTATGGATTGGCCAACACATTGAAACAAACGGCATTTCTAAAACCAGCAATGAGGGCTAAAAAGATTAAAAATTTGCTATACACCGGGCAATTGACCGTGCCTGGCCCCGGTGTTCCACCCGCTATTATTTCAGGACAAGTGGCCTCAACCGAAGCACTCAAATATTTGAAAAAGCTTTAAAAACAAATAACCCGCCGTAGCGGGTTATTTGTAGTATATGAGGAGTTGTTAAATCACAATTAATCTTCGGCGTAAACCGGTTTTTTGATGCCGTTATCATAAGCCTTTAAGTTTTTCTTTAAAAGCTTGCGGGCAACGTGTATACGTGTTTTTACAGTACCAATAGGAATGGTCAGATGGTCTGCAATTTCGTGATATTTATGTCCTTCAAAATACATGGTGAATGGTACATAATAATCTTCGGGCAGTCTGTCTAATGCTTTCCTGATATCATCCATCACAAACTTTGATTCGCCACTGTTTTTGGTTGAGCTGAAAACCAGGTTAGCTGAAGATATTTCTTCCGACTTGGTTACAAAAGTGCTCATTTTAACAAAACGGCGGTAGTTATTGATGAAGGTGTTCTTCATGATGGTATACAACCATCCTTTCAAATTTGTTCCTTCTTTAAACTTATTATAATAAGTTATGGCTTTCAACATTGTATCCTGAACAAGGTCGTTAGCATCATCTGCGTCGCGGGTAAAGTGAAGTGCATATGACCTCAGTGAAGTTGCCTGACGCAGTACCATGGTGTTAAACTCGATTGTTGTCATTCTGTTAAAGTTTTGTACAGAGGATTAGACAAACATGATACCGTTTTCTAAATCAAACAGGTTCGCATCATCAAAAGACAGATAGAAATCAGGTTAAGATATATTTAAAGGGGGATTAAGATAAGTTTTATAACTTACTAAAAAACAGCGTATTAAATAAAAAATGGCTGCTATTTTAATGAGATTATAAGATAAAATGGTGGTTTTTCTCACCAAAACAAGCATTCAAAAAAACACTTCTGAGAAAAAAAATTAACTAATAATATTTACCTCGCGTTCCATTAAAACGCCAAATTTAGTGTACACACTGTCTATGATTTGCGACGAAAGACTGTACACTTCTTCGCCCGTTGCTCCCCCATGGTTCACCAAAACGAGCGCCTGGTTCTTCCATGTTCCGGTGTTTCCTACTACTTTTCCCTTCCATCCGCATTGCTCAATGAGCCAGCCGGCAGCCAGTTTAACTAATCCTTCTCCGGCGGGGTAATTGACAACCTCCGGAAATTTTGATTGCAGCGGCTGAAATTGTTCAGCACCAATAACAGGGTTTTTAAAAAAACTGCCCGCATTTCCTATAGTTGAAGGATCTGGTAATTTGGATACCCTTATATGAGATACTACCTGCGATACTTCTTTAATACCTGGTTTGGTGATATGGCGATTGGCCAGTTCTTGTTCTATAGCACCATATTTTAAATTAATATTGGGGATCAGCGATAAACGGAATTTTACTGATACGATTATATATTTTTCTTTCAGCTCATTTTTAAATACACTGTCACGATAGCCGAAGCGGCAATCTTCTTTAGTAAATGTTCTGAACCTGCCTGTAGTTATTTCAAAAGCCCGGCAGCTCTGGAATACATCCTTCAGCTCAACCCCATAAGCCCCGATATTCTGAATAGGGCACGCCCCTACTGATCCGGGGATCAGGCTAAGGTTTTCGATACCAGCATACCCCCTGTCTACACAAAAATTAACCAGGTCGTTCCAAACCTCACCGCCACCCGCCTCTACAAAAACCTCATCATGATTGATCCGGTGTTCAATGCCACGGATATTCATCCTGATCACCAACCCGTCAAAATCTTTTACAAAAAGCATATTACTTCCGCCGCCAAGGATCAATCTTTGCATTTGCAGCCATTGCGGGTCCATAAACAGTTCCACCAGGTCATCCTCATGATTGATCTCCACAAAATATTTCGCTAAAACATCAATGCCGAAGGTGTTGAAATTTTTTAGGGAATAGTTTTCGAGGATTTGAAGCATGCTTTTTTGATTTCGGAATTCGGATTTACGATTTCGGATTTGTTTTGGTGGCGAATTTCGGAATTTAATATAAAAGACCGCCGTGCGCCTACCGCAAAACGCCTACCTTAAATATGTATCGGCCTGTTATCCGTAGCAGCCAAACAAGCTTCCCTGAATGCTTCCGTATACGTTGGGTGTGCATG
>JBEHXM010000177.1:0-7960 GCA_048498695.1 Bacteroidota bacterium | reverse complement strand
CGCTCTTTTATCAACCAATAAGGCCTGGGCATAGGCGATCTTAATAGCCTGAACAGATTGCAGCAGGTCTTCTATGGGATCTTTTACATTATGTGATGCATCTATCATCCAGCCGATGTCGGTAGCGTGATTCATCCCTCGGGCATCCATTCCTTCAACTAACTCATTAAAGATCAGGAATAATTGGTATGGATTGATACTGCCTACCGTCAGATCATCATCTCCGTATTTTGAGTCGTTAAAATGGAACCCGGCCAGCTTACCCTCCATGAGTAATAAAGATACGATCTGTTCAATATTGGTTCCCTGCAAATGGTGCCCAAGGTCCACCAATGTACTTGCTTTAACGCCTAATTTGGAAGCCAACAGGTAAGACTGCCCCCAGTCGCCAATTGTTGTCGAATAAAAATTGGGCTCATAAGGCTTATATTCTATCCATATCTTCCAATCAGAAGGCAGTGCATCATAAATCTCCTGCAGACTTTCCAGTGTGTTTTGAAATGCATTCCTGAAATTAAGTTGCCCCGGGAAATTTGATCCGTCAGAAAGCCAGACTGATAATGCCTTAGAATCAAGCTGAACACCATACTTGATTACCTCGATATTATGCTCGATAGCCTGTTTGCGTACAGCTTTGTCCACATGATGCAATGAACCGTATTTGTAACTCAGTTTCTGGTTAGGCTGATCCTGGAAAGTATTGGAATTGACCGCATCAAAGTGCAGGCCAAGCTCTGATGCCAATGTTTTGATAGTTGTGGCGTTTTCAGGGATATCCCAGGGAATATGCAGGGAGATGGAATTACTTGACCTGTTCAGCGCATGGATAATGCCAACATCTTCTATCTTTTCTTCTAAACTGCGGGGTTCACCACCGCCCGAAAAGCGGCCAAAGCGTGTACCACCCGTGCCCAATGCCCAGCTTGGTATGGCAACATTAAAAGAAATGAGTTTTTGCAGTACATCATTTACATTCGCTACATCACCGGCCACAAACTCAAACCGCTGTTTGTGTTTTGCTAAATGCTTCTGATTTAATTCATCGATTTTGTATCGCTCTAATTGCATAGTATGATGTTGAGATTTTGTCGCTGCTAATCTAAATAACAAATACCGTCATTGATGGTCAATGACATTTCAAAATAATGTAGGGCTGCCACCTTGCCTTAGTTTACCTAAATGCTTATAGGCATTATCAGTAGCTTCTCTGCCGCGCGCGGTACGCATCAGGAAGCCCTCTTGTATCAAAAAGGGTTCGTAAACTTCTTCTATAGTGCCTTCATCTTCGCCTACTGCAGTAGCGATGGTTTTTAATCCAACCGGGCCGCCTTTGAATTTATCTATAATGGTGATCAGTATCTTGTTGTCCATTTCGTCCAAACCGTGCTGATCTACATTCAATGCGTTCAATGCATAGTTTGCAATGCCGGTATCAATATTGCCGTCACCTTTTATTTGGGCAAAATCTCGGGTACGGCGCAGCAGGGCGTTGGCAATACGCGGTGTACCGCGACTTCTTCGGGCTATTTCATAAGCACCTTCATCGCTGATGGGAGTTTTTAATATGGATGCAGATCGCAGTACAATAGTGGTGAGCAATTTGGCATCATAATACTCCAGTCTTGAATTGATACCGAACCTGGCACGCAAAGGCGCTGTCAGCAAACCTGAACGGGTGGTTGCACCTACCAATGTAAAGGGATTCAATGATAATTGCACGGAACGGGCGTTAGGCCCGGTTTCCAGCATGATATCGATCTTGAAGTCTTCCATCGCCGAGTAAAGATATTCTTCCACCAGCGGACTCAGCCGATGTATCTCATCAATAAATAAAATATCACCGGCTTCCAGGTTGGTGAGTAATCCGGCAAGGTCGCCGGGTTTGTCCAGTACCGGACCGGAGGTAATCTTTATACCAACGCCCATTTCGTTGGCTATGATATGTGAAAGCGTTGTCTTACCCAATCCCGGTGGGCCGTGAAGCAGCACATGGTCGAGTGCCTCGCCACGCTGGCGGGCAGCCTGTACAAAAACCCTTAAATTAGCTAATATTTTATGCTGACCTGTAAAATCCTCAAAAGCCTGCGGGCGTAATACTTTTTCAATATCCCGTTCGGCAGGAGAGAGGCGTTCGCGTTCAGGGTCCAGATGCTCATTCATTGCTGCTAAGTTAGTGAATAGAGATTAGAGATCAGAGATTAGTTTTCTAAACCCAGGCATGTTATGAACACTATTGCCTAATTTCTAATTAACTAATTTTTAATCAACTTACCCTTCAGGATACTTTCGGAAAATGCTATTGATCTTCATCTGGATCACACCGAAAACGGCTTCGCGGAAGATGCTGGTCGACATTTTTGAGGTACCTTCAGTACGGTCGGTAAATATGATGGGTACTTCTACGATCTTAAAGCCATGCTTTAATGTAGTGTATTTCATTTCGATCTGGAAAGCATAGCCTACAAACTTTATTTTATCTAATTGCACTGTTTCCAGCACATTTCGTTTGTAGCACATAAAGCCAGCGGTAGAGTCCTGAATATCAATGCCTGTAATAAAACGTACGTACACCGAAGCGAAATAACTCATCAGCACACGGCTCATGGGCCAGTTTACCACATTAACACCTTTTATATACCGGGAGCCTATTGCAGCGTCAGCGCCATCAATGCACGCCTGGCGCAGTTTAAGCAGATCATCAGGATTATGCGAAAAATCGGCATCCATTTCAAAGATAAAATCATACTGCCGTGCAATTGCCCACTTAAAGCCATGTATGTAAGCAGTGCCTAATCCTTGTTTGCCTGCACGCTCTTCCATAAAAAGGCGCTCAGGAAATTCTTTTTGCAGTTGTTTAACTATGATAGGGGTGCCATCCGGTGAGCCATCATCAATAATAAGTACGTGAAAATCATGAGGCAGAGAAAATACTTTACGGATGATACGCTCAATATTCTCTATCTCATTATAAGTAGGTATGATAACAATGCTGTCCGGCACTTAGGCAGATATTTAGTTTAGAAAGATTTTACAAAAAAAGCGAATTTTTTATACAATCGGATTATCCGGATGAATTTCACGTGTTTTATTGCCTTGTATGTCCAGCCCTTGTGCCAATACATCATCTGCCAGGTAGGCTTTTTCTTTAATAAATGGACTAACCAATACGAAAACTAAAACAAATGCCATGCAAATGCCCACAAAAAGCCAGTAATAGGCTGCACCTGTAAAGCTTCTGAAAATGCCATCGTTGGCAATGCTGGTATTAACCACGGCATTAAAAAATGAGCCGACTGAATAGGTAACATACCAAATAGCTGTCATGGTACTTTTCATTGATGGGGGTGATTGGGTGTAGGCATATTCCAAACCGGTAATAGATACCAAAACCTCGCCTGCAGATAATACGAAATAAGCCAGTATTTGCCACCAAACCGATGGATGTGCGCCCGCATCAACTTTCACCTGGATAAGGGCAATGATCACAAAGCTTAACCCGGTGATCAGCAACCCGGCACCTATTTTACGGAGGGATGTTAATCTGATCCCCATTTTTTCAACCAAAGGATATATACCATAGTTAAACACAGGTATCAGCACCAATAAAAATACTGCATTAACAAATTGTATCTGCGACGGTAAGATATGCCAACCAAAAATACCCAAGCTTAAATCCATCTTAGTAGATTGTAAAACCCATTCAGCGCCATTCATGTCCCATAATGACCAAAAAACAGGAATAAAAGCAAATACCGCCATCACACGCCAAACTGCCTTTATTCCGTCTACTTTCTCGAATCCATATTTGGTTTCTGCATTACTCCACCCTTTGTTAAAGAGCGCATATATACTTACCGATACAAAATTGGCTTTGTTGATTCCTTTAGGCGGGAGTCTTACGTATTGTTTTCTGCCTGAGAAGAAAATATAGGTGGCAAGCGCCATTAATATTCCCGGTACACCAAACGCCCATTTAGCGCCAAATTGGTCATATATATAAGGTATCAATAATAAACTGACCATTGACCCTGCATTAATACTGAAATAAAACCAGCTGTAAATACTGCTCATCAAATGCTGATTTTTATGATCGAACTGATCACCCACATTAGCTGATACACATGATTTGATGGCGCCTGCCGAGAAAGCGATAATAATGAGGCCAGTTTGGAACCCACCTAAGGAGGTGTCGAACATGGAGAGTAAAAAATGGCCAATGGTGTAAATTAACGAACCTATCAATATCACACGATATTTTCCAAAGAACCAGTCGGCCAGTATGGCGCCAAGTAATGGCGTGGCGTAAACCAAAGTAGAAAATGTGTGATTTATGCTGTTTGAATGCGCATTGGCTATAACAGAATCTTCGTGACTGAAAAACTGATGGACTAAAAACACGGCGAGGATACTCCTCATACCGTAAAAGCTAAATCGTTCGGCGAATTCGTTTCCTATAATGTAGGGCACACTTCGGGGAATCCTTGCCTTCTCAGGTTTGTCAGTTACGATCGGGTTGCTTAAAGCCATAAATGTTCAGTTAATGTTTGACTAAAATACTATTATTCCGCTAAATCAAAATTTTATATCGGAAGTATTACAGTGGAGATGATTATTATTTGGTTGATTGTGTTGTATAAAGGAATCAAATTGCTAAAAGCTACTGTTGGGTTGCTTTGTCCATTGCAGCCTGTTTTTTTGGATCGATATAATCATCGTCGTGGCTATCAGGGGTATTTCTCATGTCCAGGTTATCTGCATACGCCCACCTGCCGTTTTTATAACGGTAGCCATTGTAACTAAGATCAGGCCCGTAAAATTCAAATTTGCCATTTTGTTTTTTGTCAGGAGGGGCCAGGTTATCAAATACAACCATATGCTGATCGGCATCATATTTTAATAACATGGATGACTGACGGGCATACTCAAATACCACCCGTTTACGGGTTTTACCGTTACCGTCAAACACCGGCATTCCGAATACCGGATTACCGTTCCTGTTGAAGGATAGCACTTCGATCACTTTTTTGGTTGATTTAACAGTATTGCCTTTCCAGCCAAGCAATAAGTAGTATTGAGCCTGGTTCGTATTTACCGGGATGATCTTGTAATACTCTGCACCATACCATTTGGCATTGCTGGTCACGGTGTCTTCAGCATTTTTGATAAGGGGTGAATAGTCTGTCAAAGGGAACATTTGTAATTTATCCCCGGTGTTCATTTGTAAAGTGCCATAAAAACGATAGCTGCCATCGTCATAAGAGATACTCCAGGTCAGGATACGAAAACGGTTATCGGGCGAATTCAAGATCCTGATACTTTTAACAGAATCAAAAGGGAAATTAAAGGAATGAGGAACCCTGAGCGCCTGTACAAGTGTTTTGATAAACGAAATATTGGCATTCATCCGCTCCATCTCGGTATCATTATTAATGAATCTTTTACCAAGATGATTCAGGCTGTCCTGGTACATTAATAATAATTTGGTGTTGCCGCTATCGTCAGAATGCTGTGCAAAAACGCAGAATGGCATTGCAGCCATTATTAAACAAAATATGAAGATTTTTTTCATTTAGCTTATTAACGCAAATTTTCTATAACCATTGCACTGGCGCCACCGCCGCCGTTACAAATTCCGGCAGCGCCTAATTTACCACCGTTTTGCTGTAATACATGCAATAAAGTTACAATAATTCGTGCCCCGGAAGCACCCAGTGGGTGACCGATGGCCACAGCACCGCCATTGACATTCACTTTTGAAGGGTCGAGTTTTAACTGCTGGTTATTTGCGATTGAAACAACCGAAAAAGCCTCATTGATTTCAAAATAATCAATTTGTTTAGAAGATAAGCCCGCACGGTGTAAGGCCAACGGGATAGCTTTGGAAGGAGTGGTTGTGAACCATTCGGGCGCTTGCTGTGCATCAGCATAAGATATAATCCTGGCTAATGGTTTTATACCCAGTTCATCTGCTTTTTCTTTACTCATCAATACAACTGCTGCAGCACCATCATTCAGGGTTGAGGCATTGGCAGCAGTAACTGTACCGTCCTTTTTAAAAACCGGCTTTAGTGTAGTTATCTTATCAAATTTGACCGCTTTTGGTTCTTCATCATCAGCAAATAAGGTAATATCTCCCTTTTTGTCTTTTAGCTCAACAGGGGTGATCTCCGTTTTGAATTTACCGTCTGCCTGCGCTTTTTGTGCCCGTTGATAAGATTCAACGGCAAAAGCATCCTGCTCTTCCCGACTAACATTACACTCCGCAGCGCACAATTCGGCTGCTGAGCCCATATGGTAATCATTATACACATCCCACAAGCCATCTTTTACCAGGCCATCAATGATCTGCCCATTGCCCAAACGGTAACCATTGCGTGCTTTATCCAGGTAGTAGGGTACGTTGCTCATACTTTCCATGCCACCGGCAACCACAATATCATTCTGACCGGATTCAATACTTTGTGCTGCCAGCATGATCGCTTTCATGCCCGATGCACATACTTTATTCACTGTTGTAGCAGGTAAATAAGGTAAGCCGGCAAAAATAGCGGCCTGGGTTGCTGGTGCTTGCCCAACATTGGCCGATAGGACATTGCCCATATAGACTTCCTGTATCTGATCGGGTTTTAGTCCTGACTTTTCAACTGCCGACTTGATAACCAGCGCGCCAAGCTGTGTTGCTGATAAGGAAGCCAGGCTCCCGCCAAAACTGCCTATTGGAGTACGGGTGGCCGATATGATATATACTTCTTTCATGGATTGATTAAAAAAGGTGCGCAAATTTAAGCTTTTTGGTTAAAGGAAAAGCTATGCATGCATAATAATTTATAAGTTGATTAAGTGAGTGGTTGATTAAGTTGATTGGTTATGGAACTTACTTAATCAACCCAATTTTATTTAATTAACTATTCAACTATCATCTTTAGCTTTCTTTCCCCTGTTTTTTTTGCGCATAACTATAGCTTGCTGCAGCAGGTATTCGATCTGCCCGTTAGTGCTCCTGAATTCGTCAGCGGCCCAGGTTTCTATCTCCTTTAATACCTCAGGATTTATTCTCAATATAAATGCTTTCTTTTCAGCCATAAATTAGTGTGCAGCCTTTCTTCGTCTTCTCAAAATAATTAAATATGATCCTAAGAAAGTTAACAAAGGGATTAATTCTGCCGGCGCCATGCTTTGATCGATCCCAATAATATCCATTAAACTAAATGGATTGCTGTAGATATGCATTATCCTGCCATATTCGCCGGACTCCCAGATATATTCTCTCGCCCAGATCGAAGGCCTGTAAAATTCACCCTGGAAACCATTTGACATGCTCAATGTCGTTCTGCGGCTAAATATCGCACGGGTTGCTTTCCCTATTATTTCTCCACCCTGATCTAAAACCAACACTGTTCTGCTAAAAACCATTCCTGATTTAAATGTCCAGGTGCCGGTAGCAGTGGTTATGGTTGCTTTATGCCTTGTAAGCCTTTGATAGATAATATGGCCATAACTATAAATATTGTCGGTTAATTCATATGAACGGCTAAACCATCCCTGTCTTGCCAGGAAAAGCTCTGTCGTTTTTTGGGGATCAACTACCTCGTACATTTTCTTAATGATATAAAGTACCTGTATTAACCACCGGGTTTACGCTGCGGTCGCCGCATAGAACCACCAGTAAATTGCTTACCATAGCAGCCTTCCGTTCCTCATCAAGGTCGACAATGTTTTTTTCTGAGAGCCTGTTCAGTGCCATTTCCACCATACCTACTGCACCTTCCACTATGAGTTTACGGGCCGAAATAATGGCTGATGCCTGTTGCCTTTGCAGCATAGTATGTGCAATTTCGGGAGCATAGGCTAAATGTGATATCCGGGCTTCCAGTACTTCGATGCCTGCACGGTCCAAACGCTCGTTCAATTCTTTCTCCAGCAAAACACTTACCTGCTCGGCACCACCGCGCAGGGTAAT
>JBEHXM010000176.1:0-8006 GCA_048498695.1 Bacteroidota bacterium | reverse complement strand
ACGCGATCCACATCCTCGCCAACAACGGCTATCACCACATCCGATTGCTTCGCCTCATTCACTGCCGAATCAATGCCGGCTTGTTCCTGTGCGGTAAGCGGTGTTTCGATGATCTCGCTTTCGGGCCAGGTAGGGTCTACAACATTGCAGCCTTTGGCGTAAGTTACAGCAGCGCTGTTGCCTACATAGTTTTTGATACCATCCAGCACACTGGTAACGGGGTTGTGCGACGGGCCGTAGCGGCTAATGGCATAATTGGTTTCGGCAGCCAGCGGACCGGTTACCAATATCTTTTTGAGCGAACTCTTATTTAATGGCAGCAGGTTATTTGCATTTTTTAACAACACCATGCTTTCACGATTCATTTGCAGGCCCATAGCCTGCGCCTGCGCGTTGTGTACAATTTTATCGGCAGCCTTTGGATCTTTTACATAAGGGTCATCAAACAAGCCAAGCTGGAATTTCACCCTCAATACATCCGCCACGCGCGAGTCGAGGGTTTTCATAGATACCTTGCCTTCTTTCACTAATTCGCGCAACGGCATAATATAGGTTTGCGGCATGGTGAAGTTGGTGCGCACATTCAGTCCCGCTTCTATCGCCTGACGCACGGCTTCCTTGATGTCACCTGCCACATGATGTTTGGAGTATAAATATTCTACTGCTTCGCTATCTGAAACTACATAGCCCGTAAAGCCAAATTTCTGGCGCAGCAATTCCGTCAGGAAGTAATAGCTGCCGGTAATGGGTTCACCATTCCAATCGTTATAACTGCTCATTACGCCCATGGGGTGGGCCTCCTGTATCACACGGCGGAAAGGATAGAGGTAAATCTGGTACATTTCCCTCGGCGCTACATGCGGGTCGGTGCGTGCAGCCCCGTCACGACCGCCTTTGGGCACGCTGTAAACAGCGAAGTGTTTTAAAGTCGATGCCACGCCCTCTTCCTGTATACCCAGGGTCATCTGCTTACCCAATTCGGCTATCAGGAAAGGGTTTTCGCCATAGCACTCCACCACACGGCCCCAGCGCTGGTCGCGGGCCGGGTCGAGTATGGGTGCGTAGACATTAGTATAACCCAGAGCTTTTGCTTCGCGGCCCACGGTTTGCCCTGCCTGTCGTACTAAATTTTTATCCCATGTACTGCCAATGCTGATAGGAGCCGGCAGCGATGTGGCGCGGTCATGATTTAAACCGTGGATACCTTCGTTGGTAAAATCTACCGGGATACCCATACGTGTTTCTTCTACAAACCATTTTTGAACGGTATTAATTGCCGAAGCATGTTTGCTGTAAGGGTAGGAATACTGCGTGTAAGCGTTGTCAGTATGCGAAGTAAGGTTATTCAATTCCTCATCTATATTAGCAATGCCATCCTTCCAAACCTCATTCTTCCATGATGCCGCCGGCATTTCTTCTTTCAATACCCTTTTGTAGCCATATAGTGTTGCCAGCTGACAGGTTTTTTCCTCAACGGTCATTTGGCTCAGCAGATCGGTAATACGCTTATTGATGTTCTGCGACGGGTCTTCAAATACATCCATCTTGCCGTTCTTGTTAAAATCGACCCAGCCTTTGTGGTAGATACTTTTTTGCTGAGCGGATGATATTTGTATAGTTAGTAACAGTGGCAGAAGCAGTGGCAGTCGTTTCATAAGAAGGAAAAATAGGTTTATGTTCAAATATATAAAGAGTGTAGGAAATACACTTCATTTGCCTTTGAAAATAAATATCACGAGGTTTATCCTATGAATATATTAATGAAAGGCCATGTTTTGTGGAGTTATGCTGATGAAGTTGCAGAAAGTGGGCTCAGAGATGAGATTAGAGCGCTGTTTTCGCTGGTAAAGCCACTGCATCACCATGAAGGCGAAATTTTACTGACGGATAGCAGCTTAATTATAAATGGCGATATCAATCTGAATATCCCGTTAGGAAATCTAAATCAGTTATACCTGGGTTTCGACGAGGTTTTTAAATCGACCTATGTAAAAAACGTGGGTATGCTTTGGCAGCCCCTTAGGGTGAGTTATTATGATAATGCTCATTTAATTACTGTCTATTTAATTATAGATCACAGCTTTATTGGTACAGCCAAAGACCAGCAGTGGTTTGATGCATTGAAAGAGGTATTATCAGAATAAGTATATCTATAGAAATTTAATTGTTGTCATGCAATCCGCACCTCAAAACCCGCAGGAGTATATCTGCCTGTATAAGGTTCAAAAAAATGGAGGACATCATTTATCAACTCATTGACGAACTGGCCTCAAAAATGACACCCCAGGAGCAGATCGCCTTTGCAGGAAGGTATTTAAACGATGAAATATCTGTTTTATATCTGATATTTGCCCAAAATAGTTCTGCCGGATATGCGTTTACTACCTATGTTTAAATTTTTATCGTTGCTGTTTTTTCTCAGCTTAAGCCTGCATCTTGCTGCCGATACCGTTCCGGAAAGCGACCGTATATTGGGCAAATGGATAGCATCCGACAAAAAGCTCATCGTGCAGGTTTACAAGGATAAGGGCCAGTTCAGGGCAAAGATCATTTGGTTTAATGACGACCCCAGCAAGCCTATGGAAGACTGGCGCGATAAGCATAACCCTGACCCGGCGCTGCGTAGCCGCAGAATAGTTGGACTGGAAATATTGAGCGGATTGAAATATGATACTGGCAGCCATACCTGGGAAGGCGGAAAGATATACGATGCCCAGCATGGCAAATACTGGGATGCAGCCGGCTATATTGATAAAGACGGGTCGCTAAAAGTAAAGGGCTACTGGCATATCAAGATCATTGGCCGCACCATGGTATTCAACCGCGTACCATAAAAAAACGCCCCGGAAAACCGGGACGTTTGCATAGTTTAAATATTAGGGATAAAAAACTATTCTTAGTTGGCCTTGTCAAACTCGCCGGCCGCTTTGAAATTCACTTCGTCGCTCAGCATTGGGGAACCATATTTGCTGCCAAATTTGAAATCGGAGCGATTGATACTGCCTGTTACCTGGAAACCGGCATCCGGTGCTTTGCTCATCGGGTTGGTAATAGTACCGCGGTACCACAGGTCAAGTGTAATAGGTTTAGTCACCCCGTTTAAGGTAATATTTCCTGTTAATTTATAATGATTAGCAGTTGTTGGGGTAATACCAGTGCTTACAAAGGTAACTGTTGGGTATTTTGCCACATCGAAAAAATTAGCACTGCGCAGGTCGTTGTCACGGGCCTCAACACCTGTATTTACAGAAGCAGTTTGTGCAGTAAACTCAAATTTAGCATCGCTGAAATCGGGTTTTGAAGAAGTGATGGTGGCATCGAAATCTTTAAATACACCGTCAACATCTGATACCGCAAGGTGGGTGATAGTAAACGTAAAATGCGAATGTGCTTTGTTTACCTTCCATGTTTGCGCAAACACGGCAGTATTCATGAATACTACAGCTGCTAATAGGATGATCTTTTTCATTTAATTTCTTTTTATGGGATTGTTTAAATTAATTGAAGCAAAAATAGAAATCAATTTTAAATTGAATGTTTAAACATTGGTTTATAAAGTATTCTAAATGTAATATTTGACAAACCTTTTATTTACTCCTCATAAAGGCGCTTTATCATAACCCACTGTGGTCATTATTAAATAAATTAGCGCTATCAAATCAAGGTTATGGAAGAACAACAGGCATACGAAGAGCAAAAGCAAAGATGGAACAACGTTTCATCAGGTTGGAAAAAATGGGACCAGTTTATCATGGAGTTTCTACGCCCGGTAGGCGAAGCAATTATTGATCGGCTGGATATAAAAGAAGACGACATTGTGTTGGATATTGCTGCAGGTACCGGCGAACCAGGCTTGACAATTGCAGCGATCGCCAAAAAAGGGCGGGTTGTTGGTACCGATATATCGGGCGAAATGTTGCTTTTAGCAAGTGCAAATGCTGCTGCAAAAGGACTAAAAAACTATAGCACCCAAACAGCTGATGTTTCCAAACTGCCTTTTGAGGACAATACATTCAGCAAGGTGAGCTGCCGAATGGGTTTTATGTTTTTTCCTGATCTGCAGTCGGCAACTAACGAGATATATCGTGTTTTAAAGCCGGGTGGCTGCCTGGCTATATCAGTTTGGAGCGCCCCTGCTAAAAACTTTTGGTACACCGTCATTATGGATGTCATCAGTAAATATATTCAACTGCCGCCAATTTCTCCGGATGTGCCGGGCATGTTTCGTTGTTCGCAACCCGGGGTAATGACCAATATATTTGAGCAAGCCGGGTTTGAACACATTACTGAACAGGAGTTAACCGGTAAGGTCGATTTTGTTGATGCGGATACTTACTGGCAAAACAGGATGGACCTGTCAGAGTCTGTGATCGCCATGCTAAAAAATGCCGATGATACCACAATTGCGACGATTAAAAATGAGGTTTATGCACTCATCAAAGCTAATAGTACCAATGGTCGTGCCTTGTTTGATTTTGGGGCGACTATTATTTATGGTGAGAAAGCTTTATAAACAGTATCGGGGTGCTTAATTATGCAGGCAGAAAAAAGGTATAATTCAGTTTACTGTCATAACAGGCAACCATTTTTGCAGGCTCCAGTTCGATCTCAGGTAATGGGATATTCTCGAGGTTCCAGGCATCAATATCGATCAGGCCCGGTTCTGTGTGGTAGTGCGCATTATCAGCCGGGCATTTAACCACATACTCGTCTTTCCCTGCCAAAGCAATGATAGGCCTTGAGCCACAGTATTTGCATACACGGCACGGAATAGATGGTGGTATGTTAATGTATCCCCGCATTTAGGTATTCATACGTGATATCATTTAAATAAGTTACCTGTGGTAAGCTTATTGCAATCAGGCAGATATGCAATTGTGAAAAAAGGCTGTTAGCGCAGAACCAGAATATATCCTGATAATTGCTTTGTGCCGTTTTTAGGATCGATGATATAATAATAAGTCCCCGGCGGAACCTGTGCACCGCCATAGGTACCATCCCAGGGTTTAGTGTATCCTTTTGATTGGTAAACCATGCTGCCATAACGGTTATACACCGATACCAGGCATTGTGGATAGGCTACCAGGGCGTTAATGTTCCACACATCATTGATCCCGTCTCCATTAGGCGTAAAGGTATTAGGAACCACTATGGCCGGAAGCACAGCTGTGATCGTTAAATTACCCGGAACATAAGTAATGGTATAATTGGGCGAACTGCCGCCGCTTACTATGATAGGGTAAAGACCAACCGGGGATGACTCTGTAGCCGATGTGGTAATTATGGGCGCAATGACTAAATATGAAGGTGTTTCGCCATAAACAAGGCCGCTGTAAGTAGCAGTTAAGGGTGGGTTGAGCGAACCGACTGGTTTGGTTTTATCATCTGCAGTAATGGTTAATGGCGCCGGGTTGACAGTAAGTATTTGTGTTACCGGTGTTGCTTCCGAATAAGTGTTATTTCCGGCCTGTGATGCGGTAATGTTTGATGTCCCCGCCCCGTTGATATGTATGTTGCCGTTTACAATAGTTGCCACCGCAATATTATCGCTGGTATAAGTGATCGGGATGGTACTGTTGGTGCTTGATGCGCCGGGTGCAAAATCTGCATCGCCATAAGTTTTTGTAATTGGGCCAAACGTAATGGTTTGAGGCTGTAATACCTGCGCGATAACGGTGATATGAATGATAGCAGTACCGCTACCTCCATCATTAGTAGCCGTAATGGTATAATCTGCCCCAGGCGAAACTACAGTAGGCGTACCGCTGATAAAACCTGTTATATTGTCAACTGTCAGGCCTGCGGGTAAGGTACCGGTATAATGAGCAACCAGTCCACCGGTACTGACCGGTGATAGCGAGGTAATGGCAGTATTTGTGGTATAAATTTGTGGGCTTGGGTAAGAAATAATAGGTGGTGCCGGCGGTACAACGGAAATAGTAACCGTCTTGCTGAAGACACCTCCCTGATTATAACCTGTTATAGTGTATCGGGTAGGCAGACTGAGTGCAATAGGCGTACCGCTGATAATGCCTGTCTGGCTGTCAAATGTTAAACCAAATGGCAGTACCTTGTCAATGGTATATCCTGTTACAATGAGCTTCCGAACGCAGGTTTGGTCTGTCGCGTATACCGCCCCGTTGGAATATGCCAGTCCACCGATGCTATAAAAATTAGCCTCGCCCTCGACACCATCTAAGGATACGCGCCGTGAATTGTTGCCTGCAATATCAAGCGCATTACCCAGGATATTGATCATCCTGACTACGAGTTTGTGCGCATCAGCTACATATATATTATTTACTTTGTCTATTGCCAGACCGTTGGGGCTGCTAAAACGGGCATTAGCAACAGGGCCGTTAACCAGGCCCGGGGTAAAAGTACCTGCAAAGGTAGAAACAACACCGGCAGGCGTAATTTTCCTGATCTGGTTACTGACGTTGTCTGCAATAAACAAGTTGCCGTTCCGGTCAAATTTTAATTCTCCTTCCCTGCTGAATGTGGCAGAGGTAGGGGGAGAACCATTAACGGCACCCTGAATATCTTCCCTGCCCGCATAAACACTGCTGGCACCGGCGGTTGTGAACTTCCAGATAAGATCATGTAATTGATCGGTAACAAATAAATTGCCGGCCTGGTCGGTAGTAAGGCCGGCCGGGTTAAATGTGGTAATTCCCGTCCCGCCAAATGTGCTGACCAATGCACCAGGCGTAATTTCCCTGATGGAATTGTTGCCGACATCCCCTACAAATATATTGCCCGATGGCGCGACCACTAAGCCCGTGCCCCCATTGAATCCTGCCGCGGTGCCTACACCGTTAGCCGTTGGATTAATGGAACCACCCGCAAAAGTAGTGACTACACCGGTTGGCGTAATTTTCCTGATGCGCGTACGATCTCCATTGTCCACTACAAACAAGTTTCCCGAAGCATCGATATCTATACCCTGCAAATTGGTAAACCGTGCATCGGCACCTGTAGCATCTGTATAACCGGGTGTTGACCTACTACCCGCGATAGTAGAAACACTGCCGAAAACAGTTGCCGGTACCGCGCCACCGGTATTAGCCGGCCCTATAGGTGTTATTGGTACATTGATAGGGTATGGGGCCGGTGTAGGATATGAGAAATTTGGAGATTGTACCGTGGGAGCACCAGGCCTTCCGCCGACGGCAATAATTGCAGCAGGGGTTTGTTTACTGTTTATATCTTTAGCCTTATTGACGGGTCGGGTTATTGCCTTAGTTTGAGAAGTTTGTGCAAATGTGCTTTGAAGACCATTAAATATGATCAGGATAAGAGCAACCACGAACGTCTTAAACGGGTACTTAAAGATCATATAAATGGGCAAATAGCTTAATAACGGATGATAAAAATACGAAATAAAAATTGATTAGGTTGCTTGTATAATGCTTGCCGGGTCGGTTATTTTATCGCCCGCAGTTATCTCCGGCTATCCTGAAAAAAGTAAAACGCACAGGAATAACGGCAGTGCTATCTTTAAATCCCTTGATGGCAAAAATACCGATATACCTGGGCTGGATATCAAGTTCCTGGCTCGCCACCTCTTTAAAGGCGCTATTTTCTGTAACGCCGCTTGTGAACAGAAATCTGAATTTTTTGTTATGTTTCTCAATACGTAGCGCCGAGTTTTTGAAATTTTTTATCAATACCGGGTTTCTGCTTGTACTATCAGGGTAAAGTACGGGCTTATGTGCAATTTCTTCTGGTTTGCCAAAACCATTCCCTAAGGAACTGATTAACTGAATATAGACCTCTTTAGGTTGATAAGAGCCGGCAAAATAGTCGTTATAGGCTAAGGATAACCTGATACTCTTACCAGTTAGCGTAGTATCTTCCAGTAAAAGGATGCCTGCCTGCTGCCACTCTTGTTTTGGAATAAAATTGTTTAAATGTATTTCGGCGGTAAAGCAGTCGTAAGGAATAGCCCTTAACAATAGATTGCGGATACCGGATTTATTTGCCGGGTCGGGCCAGTTGTCGCC
>JBEHXM010000175.1:0-8145 GCA_048498695.1 Bacteroidota bacterium | reverse complement strand
ATTATAAAAGTAAAAACTGCTGCCAAAGCGCCCTCCCTGTGGGGCATTGCTGTTAAAGGAATCGCTCCCGGTCTGGACAGTAGCGGCCGCTGCCTGTTCCTGGAATATCTGCCGGTTCACCATGGCGTCAATATGGGTAGCCCGCGTCTTTTCATCCAGCTGGGCCAGCATTTGCAAGGTATCTTCCCTCGCTATGATCCCATACCTATCGGCCAGTAATTGCAGGTTATTACCTTTCTTCTTTATAGTTTGATATCCCGGATAGTTGGGTGACAGGCTGAACAATGTGCTGTCATAATATTTTTTGGCATTGATATAATCTGCCTTATCCTTGAAATAAATATCAGCAAGGCGCAAATAGGAGAGTCCCTTTTGATTCAGGTTCTTCCGGCTGGCCCGTACCGATAAGCGATAGTTTTTTACTGCATTGTCAATATCCTTATTGGTAAGGTAAATTTCTGCTATCTGGTAATATATCTGGTCAATAAAATCCTTATTGTTCTCACTTTTCATCAGGCTCTTTAAGCGGTCTATCCGGTTTATTTTAACACCGTTTTGATTATCCTCTATCCTGATGCGGTTTAAATTGGCATTAAAGGCCATCTCAAAAAATACATTACTGTTGGCTATGCGGTTGTAATTTTTGATCGCTTCGGCTGTTTCGTTGTTCAATTCCTGCACTTGTGCCAGTATAAATGTCCAGCGGAGTTTTTGAGCGTTGTTGCGGCAATAATGTACCGCCAGCTTACCTACCGTATCAGCATCCTTATAATCCTGTACATCTATATCGTATTGCAGCTTGGTGGCGAAAATATCGCCAATAAAGGCTTTCTTTTTTGGATTGATACTTTGTATGGCTGTATCCAATACCAGTTTGGCCTGTGGCAACTGGTTCAGGTAGATCATAGACCGTGCCTTCCAGACCAGCGCTTCCTGTACAAGCGGCGCGTTTTTGGGGAACGACCGGATCACGTAACTAAAAAACTCTACTGCCGAAAAGTAACTGCCCTCCAAAAAATTGGCCTTTCCTAAAACCAAATAAGCATCGCCCAGGTAATGGCTTTGTTCCTTTATATTGATGATCTTGTTGGCCTTCAGTTTGGCATCAGCCAGGTCTTTATCGGGCGTGCCAGATTGAGCAGTAGTATCCTGGTAAACGTTCAGTATCTCGTTATAAGAGTCGACAAAGGATAAGGCATAACTTTCCTGTTTTTGCCTTAATATCTCGTTGGCATTAAAAAGAATATTATAGTGGGCCGTCAGGTTTTGAAGGGCGCGGTTGACGGTGCTCTTTTTTTCAAGTGAGCATCCTGCCACAAAAAGCACTAAAACCAGGAAAATTATTCGTTTTAATACGGAAATTTCAGAAATACGCCTCAAAGTAAACCGGTGTTAAGAAAAGCCTTGCTAATTTACTAAATAGTATGAAATAGGATTAATAAATTTGCAGATGGCTAAAAATGAGCAGGATGAAAATGACAGCAGGCCGCTAAACGCTTATGCAAAGTACAGCGGGCTTGGCTTCCAGATGATCGCCATTATCGGCATTTTTACTTATGCCGGATATAAAATTGATGAATCGGCCCATCACCAGGTAAAGTGGGTGACAGCAGCGCTTTCACTTGCCGGAGTTTTTATCTCATTATATATAGTTATCGTATCTTTGAAAAAATAATCCCTGATCGCAATGAAAATCATCCCATCCATATTTGCTTACCTGGTTTTTGCGGTATTGTTGGCCATAATGCCCATTGCCGCGCAGCACAATGGTTATGCCGACTGGCTGGTAAGTGGTTTCTGGCTTATCTTTTTTTTCTTATCGGGACTTACCTTCCTGGTACTTATATCTATCCTCATTGTGCAGCAAAAAAACGAAGATTATTATGTGCAGGGTTTCCTTGCAGCCACTACAGTAAAAATATTGGCATGTTTGGTCTTCATAGTGGTGTTTTTGATGAAAAATAAGGTAAATAAGTACGTTTTTCTGGCCGATTTTTTTTATATATATTTATTAAATATGGTCTTTGAAGTTTATGTTCTGTTGCGTAACTTGCGGCACAAAAATTTAAGGTAGAAAACTTCATTTAGATGATTAACGGCTCGATTTTGAACTTAAAACTTTTTAGATTTTCTCTGTTTTGTGCGTTTTTTTTACTTTTAGGCGCATTCCCAAAATCAGCTTTTAGCCAGGAAGGCCCTAAAGATGCTAAAGAAAAAGCAAAGGAAGCAATATTAGAACATATTGCCGATTCGCACTCATGGCCGGTGATAGGAAAAACCTCTATCCCGCTTCCTGTAATACTTTATACTGATAAGGGTTTTGAGTTATTTTCGTCGGCAAATGTAAAAGAGGAAGAAGTAAATGACGAACCCGTAAGAAAAACATACCAGGGCGCTTATTATACCTACACTGCCGAACATGATAAGATAAAAGTTGTAGACGGCAGCGGCAATATTGATGAAGCAGCCACAAAAAAAATATGGGACTTTTCCATCACGCGCAACGTTGTTAGTTTGTGGATGTCGGGTATCCTCCTGCTGCTGGTGTTTTTCAGCATATCATCTGCTTATAAAAAGCGCGAGGGAAAGGCGCCTAAAGGATTGCAGTCATTTATCGAGCCGCTGATCGTATTTGTACGTGATGATATTGCTATCCCCAATATGGGTTTAAAGTATGTCAGGTTTATGCCTTTATTACTTACCATTTTCTTTTTTATCCTGATAAATAACCTGATAGGGATCGTCCCATTTTTTCCGGGCGGGTATAACTTAACCGGTAATATAGCAGTAACAGCTACACTTTCGGTTATCATTTTGTTTGTAGTTAACCTGAACGGTAATAAATATTACTGGAAACATATTTTTTTACCAAGTGTGCCTTTCTGGATCGTCCCGATTATGTGGATAGTAGAAATAGTGGGTATTTTTTCAAAGCCGATTGCGTTGATGATCCGTTTGTTTGCAAACATGACAGCGGGCCACATTGTTGCATTAAGCTTAATATCACTGATATTTATTTTTGGAACGCTTTGGGTTTCGCCTGTTTCGGTTGCCTTCGTAGTATTTATGGATGTAATTGAAGTGCTGATCGCATTTTTGCAGGCTTATATTTTTACGCTTCTTTCATCACTGTTCATCGGGATGGCTATGGAAGAGCACCATTAATTGAATTAATTATATATTAATATACACGTTTAAATTATCAAACAATGACTGGAATGATTGCAACTTTAGCTGCGGCTACAACAATGTATGGAAACATTGCTGCGCTTGGAGCGGGTTTAGCCGCTATCGGCGCTGGTATTGGTATTGGCCAAATCGGTGGTAAAGCCGTTGAAGCTATTGCACGCCAGCCAGAAGCTATTTCTAAGATCCAAACAAACATGATCATCGCTGCAGCGCTTGTAGAAGGTGTGGCTTTGTTTGCGGTAGTAGTAGCTATGATTGGCTAAAAAAAATACCCGGAGCGGTTGGCTCCGGGCTATTTTAAATTTGATTAAAATTATCTTATTAAATATATACTATGGATTTAGTAACCCCCAATATTGGTTTAGTTTTCTGGACGACACTTTGTTTCGCCATATTATTATGGTTATTAGGGAAATTTGCCTGGAAGCCTATCCTGGCTGCAATAAGCGAGCGCGAAAAATCAATTGAAAGCGCACTTTCAATGGCCGAAGCTGCCAAAGAAGAAATGGCCCGCTTAACCAATGAGAATGACGAGTTGCTTAAACAAGCCCGTATCGAGCGCGATGCTATACTGCGTGAAGCTAAACAGGTAAAAGAACAGATCATTGGCGAAGCTAAAGAAGCTGCTAATGCAGAAGGCAACCGCATAATAGAGCATGCACGCATAGAAATAAACAACCAAAAAGCATTGGCTGTAGCTGAAGTGAAAAACCAGGTAGCTACTTTATCAATAGAAATTGCTGAGAAGATATTACGCAAACAATTTGAAGATCAGCACAAACAAGACCAATTGGTTGCTGAGTTGTTGAAAGAAGTGAAATTAAAATAGTTATGAGTATTGAGTTATAAGTTTTGAGTATTCTCACCACTCACTACTCACGACTCACAACTTAAAGAAATATGTCTGAATTAACAGTTGCAACCAGGTACGCCAAATCATTGATCGATCTTGCAGAGGAAAACAAATCCCTCGAAGAGACCAGGAAGGATATGGAACTTTTTTCGCAAACATTAAGGGCTAATTACCAGCTTCAGGCTGTTTTGGCTAATCCTATTATTGCACACAATAAAAAGATCAAAATACTGGAAGTTATATTTGCAGGTAAAGTGAGCAAGGTTACCGATTCTTTTTTCAGGATCATGATCAATAAAAGCCGCTCTGAGGTTTTGTATGCAACAGCCAAGGAATTTATCAATCAATATAATATTTTAAAAAATATTGTAAGGGCTTATGTAACATCGGCTACGCCTTTGTCTACAGAGAACGAGAAACAAATAATTGCCGAATTGAAAGCCGCAACGGGTGGCAGCATTGAACTGCACAAAAAGGTGGATGCGGGCCTGATAGGCGGATTTGTATTGACTATAGGCGGCAGACAGATAGACACCAGTTTATCAAATGCACTTGTACGTTTGAAACATGATTTTGCTCAACGGATAATAACAACAAATTAAAAAACGAACGCTTAAAAAATAAAAAATGGTAGAGGTTAGACCAGACGAAGTATCAGCAATTTTGCGTCAGCAATTATCGGGCTTCAAGTCAGAATCTGAATTAGAAGAAGTGGGTACCGTTCTCCAGGTAGGTGACGGTATTGCACGTGTTTATGGATTAACTAAAGTACAATCCGGTGAGCTTGTTGAATTTGAAACAGGTTTACAGGGTATCGTACTTAACCTGGAAGAAGATAACGTGGGTGTGGTATTGCTTGGTCAGGCTGATGAAGTGAAAGAAGGGGATACCATTAAGCGTACTAAAAAGATCGCGTCTATTAATGTAGGCGAAGGCATGTTGGGCCGTGTGGTGAACACTTTGGGTCAGCCAATTGACGGTAAAGGTCCTATCAGCGGTAAAACTTACGAAATGCCTTTGGAGCGTAAAGCACCGGGGGTAATCTATCGTCAGCCGGTAACCGAGCCTTTGCAGACAGGCATTAAAGCTATCGATGCGATGATCCCAATCGGCCGCGGTCAACGTGAGCTGGTAATCGGTGACCGCCAGACAGGCAAGACTGCGGTTTGTATCGATACCATTATCAATCAGAAAGAATTTTATGCAGCCGGTCAGCCGGTAATATGTATCTATGTAGCCTGCGGTCAGAAAGCTTCTACCGTAGCCAACATTGTGCGTACACTAGAAGAAAATAATGCAATGGCTTATAGTGTAGTGGTATCTGCAAGTGCTGCAGACCCTGCGCCAATGCAGTTCTTCGCGCCATTTGCCGGTGCTGCCATAGGTGAGTATTTCCGCGATACCGGACGCCCAGCTTTGATCATTTATGATGACTTGTCAAAACAGGCAGTAGCTTACCGTGAAGTGTCGCTGTTATTGCGTCGTCCACCGGGCCGTGAGGCTTATCCAGGTGATGTATTTTACCTGCACAGCCGTTTATTAGAGCGTGCCGCCAAGATCAGTCAGAATGATGAAATAGCCCAGGCTATGAACGATTTGCCTGAATCTATCAAAGGCATCGTAAAAGGTGGTGGTTCATTAACCGCATTGCCAATTATCGAAACACAGGCGGGTGACGTATCAGCTTATATCCCAACCAACGTAATTTCAATTACTGACGGTCAGATATTCCTGGAATCAAACTTATTTAACGCTGGTGTTCGTCCTGCCATCAACGTAGGTATCTCGGTATCACGTGTGGGTGGTAATGCGCAGATCAAATCAATGAAAAAGGTTGCCGGTACTTTGAAATTAGACCAGGCACAATTCCGCGAACTGGAAGCTTTCTCAAAATTCGGATCAGACCTAGATGCAGCTACCAAAAACGTAATTGATAAAGGCGCCCGTAACGTAGAGATATTGAAACAAGGTCAATATTCGCCGGTAACGGTTGAAAAACAGGTGGCTATCGTTTATGCAGGTACTAAAAACCTGATGCGTAATGTGCCTGTAAACAAGATCAGGGAATTTGAAAGTGAATATACTACCCAGTTAGAAATGCGTCATCCTGAAACACTGGCTGCTTTAAAAGCCGGCAAACTGGACGACCAGATCACAGGCGTGCTGGAAACAGTAGCAAAAGAACTGGCAGGGAAATATTAATGTGCAAATGTGCGGATATGTAAATGTGCAGATGATTGCATAGCCGTACATTTGATAAATAAATTCAAGCAAATTAATTTGCACATCTGCACATAAGCAAATTTGCACATTTACAAGAATGGCTAATTTAAAAGAAGTAAGAAACAGGATCACGTCGGTTAGCTCAACGCAGCAGATCACCAAGGCTATGAAAATGGTTTCGGCGGCTAAGTTGAAAAGAGCTACAAACGCTATTGTACAATTGCGTCCTTATGCCAATAAGCTGAAGGATATGCTTGCTAACCTTTCTGCAAGTTTAGAAGATGGTTCATCGCCATTTTTGCAGGAACGTGTACCTGTACGCATACTGATAGTGGTGGTTTCATCAAACCGTGGTTTGGCGGGTGCTTTTAATACCAACGTGATCAAAACAGCGAATAACCTGGTTGCAGAAAAATATAGCGAGCAGTTAAAGGCGGGTAATGTTTCTATAATAGGTATTGGTAAAAAAGGGCAGGAGTATTACCAGAGGCGTAAGTATAATGTGATAGGTAACAACAATGAGTTATTTAGCGACCTTACTTTTCTGAATGTTTCGAAGGTAACCGAAAGCATTATGCAGGGATTTTTAAAAGGTGAATATGACCGGGTTGAATTGGTTTATAACCGCTTTAAAAATGCCGCTGTGCAGTTCTTAACTGTTGAACAACTATTGCCGGTTCCGAAAGCTGAGAAAAGCAAGGATACTAACGTTGCACAGGTTGATTATATTCTTGAGCCTTCGCAGGAAGAGATCGTAGCAGAACTGATTCCTAAAAACATCAAAATACAGTTATATAAGGCCGTGTTGGATTCACATGCATCTGAACATGGTGCACGTATGACCGCTATGGACAAGGCTACTGATAATGCTGGCGAACTATTGAAGGCCCTGAAACTATCATACAATCAGGCACGCCAGGCAGCTATCACCACCGAGCTTACTGAAATTGTGAGTGGTGCAGCGGCGTTATCATCAAACTGATAGATCATTAAATAATCACGGCTACAAACCGCATGACAGGTATCAGGAAAAGGTACTTTCAATGTTATTGCTCTTTTTTATTGAAATCAAAGAATTCAAACTGTAATTAAGAGCAATAGAAAATAAATAATAGAAACTCACGTTCTTTGCAAGAAACTTCTATGAAAAAAGCTACATACTTTTTACTTATTCTCGGAGCATCTTTACTAATCGGTAACAGCTCAAAAGCACAGGAATACAAACCAAACTATCAATTTGCCTTAGGATTAAAATTTGGCGGATACGAAAACGGTATCTCGGGCAAATACTTTATGACCGACAATACTGCCCTTGAAGGCCTTTTGGGTTTTCGTTCGCACGGGTTAGTCTTTACCGGTTTATATGAGATCAATCAGCAGGCGTTTAGTACCGAAGGGCTAAGGTTTTACTATGGCTTTGGTGCGCACGTAGGCGGTGTTGGTGCAGGTGTGTACAAAAGGTTCGGCGGCGATAACGAATACTACAATAACAGCCAGGTATTATTAGGTGCTGATGGTGTTATCGGGCTGGAATACGTAATACCCCAATCACCTATTGCAGTCAGCCTCGATCTGAACCCAAGGCTTGAAATTGCTACAGGACCGTTTTTTGATATCGCCCCTGGCTTAGGAATAAAATATACTTTTTAAGGAAATTAAGATAATTGCTAAAGCCGGTTGAAAAGCCGGCTTTTTGTTTTTAATTAATCTCTGATCACTAAACCCTACTTGCTAATAATTACCTTCTGGCTGTATAATTTTCCGCCCAGCAGTAATTTTATTATATAGGTTCCGGCGGCATAGTTGCCCACATTAATTTGTGTGCTGTAGTTACCGGTTGTGGTACTTTTTTCTGAGTAAAAAGTTTGGGGCAAACTTTT
>JBEHXM010000174.1:0-8452 GCA_048498695.1 Bacteroidota bacterium | reverse complement strand
ATAAATAAATATCATACAGGTTTTGCAGAGCTACATAAGCCAACAGCGATACGATAAGCAAAATAGAATAAATAAAGTACCGCCCGGCTGAAAAATACCGTGGGATAAGATAAAAGATGTGCAGATAGGATAGCGAAATGATGAGTATAAGTCTTATGATAGTGCATTCGGTGAAATGACCCAGACCTGCTTTTTGTATCAGGTAACGCCTGTCAAACAAAAACACCATCGTAATGATCACCCAGAATAGCAGGTGAAGTGATTTTCTGGTAGCCGGCCACTGTACTTTCATAACCATCTGATAATGTTTTACGCAATGATCAATATAAAACAGATAAACAACTAATTGAATAGACCAACATCCAAATTAATAGATGAATGATGGCCGCAAAAACTACACTTGAATATACATCTATTAATTAAGGCTTTGGTCTACTTTATTTTATGGTGGCAAAATTGGTGCCTAATCTTGTATTGTAATTTAAAAACAAACAACATGAAAACATTACTTTTTTGCTTGCTGATGCTTGGCCATGCCGGGCTCAGTAACCACCCGGTCAATAACTCAAGACCGGGAGGGTTGAGCTTTATGACGGTTGATCCCGCTGCCAGTTCTATTGACTGGAAGGCTGAAAAAACAACCGGGAAACACAATGGAACAATTAAGATACAGTCGGGCAGCCTGACGTTCTATTGCCAGCAATTAGCTAAAGGCTCCATTTTGATCGACATGAATTCGATCAATGTTGCTGACCTGACAATGCCTGATAAACAGAAACTGGAGAACAACCTGAAAGGAGATAACTTTTTTGACACCGGTAAATTCCCTTCAGCAAAACTGGATATTGTTTCGGTCAATCATCAGTCGGAAAAGGCTTATCACTTTGTAACCATCACAGGTAATTTAATGCTGCACGGCATCACCAAAAAGGTTGTATTTACTGCGGATGTTTCAAAGATCGCCAATGATAAATTTTCGGCACAGGCTGATATTGCGCTTAATCGCCGCGACTTTAACATTGCCACCAAAAATTTTAAGTATGATACATTTATCAGCAATGCAATCCATTTGCATGTTTCGTTGCAGGCAAATAAGGCAACGGAACAGGTAACATCATTATAAAAAACTCAGGTTATTTTACTGTAGTCTTATATCGCCCGATTATTGGGCGGAATCTTACCTTTGCCCGTAAATTAAGGCAAGGGTTTGATCAATTTTATACTCATAGGTGTTTGTATCATGGCAGGGATGCTCTTCCGCTTTTCCAAAGCGCTGCCTGCTGATGCGCACAAGGGTATCAATGCCTGGATAATTTACCTCGCCCTGCCGGCAGTGTCATTTAAATACCTGCCGCACATTCATTGGAGCAGCCAGTTACTGTTACCCGCCATGGCACCGGTTATTGTTTGGGCAGGTGCATGGGGTTTTACCTATCTCTATTCCAGAAAAAACAAGCTACCCAAATCAACTGATGGCGTGTTAAAACTTTCGTCAGGCTTATCCAATACCTCTTTTGTGGGCTTCCCGCTTATTATGGCTTACTTTAGCGATAAGCAGTTGGGCATAGCAGTAATTTGCGACCAGGTGACATTTATGCTGTTATCAACCGCGGGAGTATTAGTGGCGATTAACGCTTCACAGAAACAACAGTTGTCTCCCATATTGCTCATTAAAAAAGTATTGCGGTTCCCACCTTTCTTAGGGTGTATTGGCGCACTTACTATTCCGCATTTAATTGATATATCTGCTTTAGATCCGCTGTTTGATAAACTGGGGTTAACAGTAGCCCCACTCGCATTATTTTCCATTGGCTTGCAATTGAATTTTGCAGGCTGGCGAAAAGAAGTGAAACATATCAGTGCATCGCTTATCTATAAGCTTTTACTCGCTCCGGCATTGGTATTGGGTGTAGCACTGCTGTTAGGATTGAAAGGCGTGATACCACAGATAGCCATATTTGAAGCAGCTATGCCTACCCTGGTCACTTCAAATGTAGTTGCCGAGGAATACAATGTCGACCCCAAATTATCCAGCCTGATCATCGGCGTTGGGATAATTGTGGCTTTTGCAACCACCGCATTATGGTATCAACTGTTGCAAATTCTGTAAACTTGCATTTGTTAACTACAAAAATTAGGTTTGCAGCTTAAAAATTAACATGCCTATCACTAAAGCCACAGCAGCAGATACAGCCGAATTAACCAGGTTGGTCAACAGCGGTTACCGCGGCGAATCATCAAAGAAAGGATGGACAACCGAAGCCCATTTACTGGATGGTATCCGCATAGATGAACCTACCATGGCCGGGTACTTTGAAGACCCGAATATCATTATCCTGAAATACACCAATGATGAAGGCCAAATTATAGGCTGCGTGTACCTGGAAGTAAAAAAAGGAAAGTTATACCTGGGGATGCTTACCGTATCGCCCAACCGGCAAACAAACGGTATTGGGCGGCAAATGCTGCACGAGGCGGAGAGGGTTGCTGTCGAGCTTAATTGTCCGGCGATATACATGACCGTGATCTCTACCCGCCACGAACTGATCCAATGGTATGAACGCCGCGGCTATCATGCTACCGGAGAAATGGAACCTTTTCATGAAGGCGGCAGGTTTGGTATCCCTAATCAGGTGATAGAGTTGGCGGTATTTGAGAAGGAAGTGTAATATTTATTCTACTTTGTACCTCTCCCGGCCTCCCCTGAGATCAAGAGAGGAGTTATTCAATTTATAAAATAAATTTCTCTCCCTAACCTTAGGGAGAGATGTCAAGCGCAGCGATGACAGAGTGGGTAAAATTTAGGACAAGCTAATCAACTAACAAGAATCAACCCCAACACTTCATCCAACCGTTCCACATGCCTGAAATTGGCATGATCCAGTGTAGCTTCTACCTGCTCATGCGCCCAGGTGGTGTGATAAGGAACATGGATGGCATGACCGCCAATATTTAAAACCGGAATAACATCGGATTTAAGCGAATTACCGATCATGAGGAATTCATCCGGACGGATATCCAGGTGTTTGATCAGCTTTAAATAATCCTCCTCTTTCTTTTCTGACATTACTTCGATATGATGGAAATAATGGCTCAGGCCTGATTTTTTGAGTTTGCGTTCCTGGTCCAGCAAGTCGCCTTTGGTGGCTACCACTATGCGGTAGTGGTCCTGCAGGGATTTGAGAACCCCTTCAACATTATCCAGCAGTTCGATGGGCTCATTCAATATTTCTTTGCCGTAATCAATTATCCTTTCAATTGCCGTATTCGGAATGTTGTTATTGGTCACTTTCAAAGCGGTTTCGATCATTGAAAGGATATAGCCTTTTATTCCGTACCCATATAACGCAAGGTTTTCGATCTCTATCTTGAGCAACTCACGCGACAGATCATGCTGCGGCATGAACTCTTCCAGCAGGGCGCAGAACTTCTTTTCGGTATCCTGGAAATAGGGTTCATTTACCCAAAGGGTATCGTCGGCATCAAAGGCGATCACTTTTATATCCATCAGCTTACAATTATGTGTGCAATTATAAAGGATTGAGACGGATTAATACCGGCCATATGTTAAATTTTAAATTAATTTCAAAAAAGGTGCAACCGTTTCAAAAAAGTGTCGTCTTATAATCATTAGCGATCAAGAAAATTCATTTAAAATGGAAGAAGTACTGCCCGAATTAAAGGAATTTATTACAGGATATTGTGAAAGGTATAAGATACATAAAGTCGACCCTGCGGCGCTGACCTGTGATACCAGCATTGATCTGGACCTGGATATTTTTGATATCGAGATAGATCTTTTCCTGGCCGAGTTTACAGATAAGTTCCGTATTGATAACTCTAAATTCACCTGGTATAAATATGGCTATCCAAAAGGATCGGTGGGGGTCGATATGATCAAAACCGTGTTCGGTTATCGGGCAAACTGGGTAAAAAAAGTCGCTAATAAACTATACAAGCCAAAGTTTAAAGTACAAAACCTGCAGGAAGCCATGAAAACCGGAAGGTTAGTATAATCTCAATATACGTGGAGGGAACGGAATAATTCCAGCTCGTAGATTGAAGTAAATCATCGTTAATCTGTTTTCCATTTCCTGTGGTCCCGCTGGGACTCGAACCCAGAACCCCCACCATTACCCCAATTTATGTACTTTAATAAGATCAATAAATGCTATTTTTATGCTGACAAAAACTTAAGCCCCACCCCGGCGGTTTAAATACTATATCTACCAAATATGGCTTTTATTGATTATTACAAGATATTGGGCATCGACAAGAGCGCTACCGAAAAGGATATCAAAGCGGCTTACCGTAAACTTGCTCGTAAATTCCATCCCGACCTGAACCCTAACGACACTGAAGCTAACAAAAAATTTCAGCAGATAAACGAAGCTAACGAGGTACTAAGCGACCCCGAAAAACGAAAGAAATACGACAAGTACGGCGAGAACTGGCAGCATGGCGAGGAGCATGAGCAATATGCCCGGCAGCAGCAACAGCGTGGCCAGCAATACAGCGGATTCGGCGGTGGACATGGCCAGGGTTTCGAGAGCTTTGAAGGGTTTGGCGATGGCGGTGATTTCTCTGATTTCTTTCAGCAGATGTTTGGCGGCGGTGGCGGCAGGTCGAGGGGGCAGGCTAAATACCGCGGTCAGGATTTCAACGCTGAGCTTCGTCTGAGTTTTAGGGAAGCAGCCGAAACCCACAAACAAACATTAACCGTAAATGGCAAACAAATACGCATTACGATCCCCGCCGGTATCGAGAACGGGCAAACGATCAAAATAGCCGGGCATGGCGGACCAGGAAGCAATGGTGGTCCGGCCGGTGACTTGTACATTACCTTCTCTGTAGCGAATGATCCAAACTTTAAAAGAAACGGGGCCGACCTCTACACTAATGTAAAACTCGACCTATATACCGCAGTCCTTGGCGGTGAGATCACTGTAGACACACTGACAGGCAAGGTAAAACTAAAGGTAAGTCCGGGCACACAGAACAACACCAAAGTAAAGCTGAAAGGAAAAGGCTTCCCCGTTTATAAGAAGCATGATGAATTTGGCGACTTGTACCTTACCTACGATGTGCAGCTGCCCACCAACCTGACTGATAAGCAGAAAGAATTGTTTAAAGAATTGGCTGAAAGCGAAAAGCAAAAAGGTGAAAGCTGAAACGTTTTTAGAGTTTAGAATTGTATGTTTTAGGATTAGAAATTAGCATTTAGAGTTTGATACCATGACCACAGCAACCCTCATATCAACCAATGATTTTTGTACCTGGCACCAGGTGGAATATACTTTTATCAGTTCGCTGCGCGAGGCGGGACTGGTAGAGATCACTATCATTGACCAGGCTGAATATATCCCCGAAACACAGTTGCAAAAACTGGAAAAAATGGTGAGAATGCATCATGACCTCGACATCAATATTGCAGGCATAGAAGCCATTACACACTTGCTGGACCGCCTCGAAGAGATACAAGATGAAATGCGCACCATCAAAAACCGCTTAAGCCGTTACGAAGAGGATCAATGAAAGCCACTGACCTCACACAGCAGCGCCTGAGCAACCAGCACCTGTCTTCGCCTGTTTATCATGACCCCGCCGACATTGTACATTACATGGGTGCCATACAGGCGCAGGATTATGCCGGGGCCAAGTGGGCCATAGCCCAACGTTTAAAGAGTGTAACGGATACCAGGATCGAGAAAGCCTTTACTGATGGCGACATTATCCGAACCCACCTAATGCGGCCAACCTGGCATTTTGTTCACCCAAAAGATATCCGTTGGATGCTGAAACTCACTGCGCCGAGGGTACAGTCGCTTGCAAGTTTCAGGCACAGGCAGCTAAAACTGGATGCTCCAATCTTTTCTAAATGCGAAAAGACGCTTACCAAAATATTAAGCGGGAACAGGCAATTATTACGCGATGATATTGCCGCTGCCTTGCAACAGGTGGGTATTGCCACGAATGAACAACGCTTTGTCCACATCATGATGGAAATGGAACTAATAGGGCTGATATGCAGCGGCGGCAGGCAGGGCAAGCAATTCACTTATACCCTGTTGGATGATCGTGTACCGGCAGTAAAAACTATAAACCATCAGGATTCCCTTGCTATGCTTACCGAACGCTATTTTACATCCCACGGCCCGGCAACTTTGCAGGATTATGTGTGGTGGAGCGGTCTTACCGTTGCAGATGCCAAAGCCGGGCTTGAGATGGTTAACGATAAACTTCTGAACGAAACATTAAATAAAACTACCTATTGGTTCGCTGAGCGATCCGGCATCGTTAAAAGCAAAGTACCAACAGTTTTTTTACTGCCCAACTACGATGAATATATTGTGAGTTATAAAGACCGCAGCGCATCCATAAACACCGCAGATATCAATAAGGCCGATCCACGCGGTACTATCTTTAACCATACCGTTATCATCAATGGTCGTATTACCGGTACCTGGAAACGTAGTTTCAGAAAAAATATGGCCGATATTGATATTACCCCTTTCAACGGGTTGAGTAAAGCAAACCATGCAGCGATCCATGCTGCTGCCAAACGGTATGTAAAATTTTTAGGATTATCTGATTTTAAACTATCAGGCATTTAAATTGCAGCCATGAAAAACATCTGGCTACCCGTTATTCTTATCTTGCTTTTAAGTTCAGCTGCTTTTGCACAACAACTCCATGTGGGCACTTATAATTTACGATATGATAATGCCGAAGATTCCGTAAAAGGTAACGGCTGGCAGCATCGTTACCCGGTTATCGCCAATATTATCCGCTTTAACGATCTGGATATATTTGGCACCCAGGAAGGGCTTTACCACATGCTAAATAACCTTACGGATAGTCTGCCCGGTTATAAATGGATAGGCGTCGGTCGTGATGACGGCAAACAGGCCGGGGAACATTCGGCTATATTTTATAAAACAGCTAAATTCAAACTATTAAAGCAGGGAAATTTCTGGCTGTCAACCATTACCGACAGGCCCAACAAAGGCTGGGATGCCGTGCTGCCCCGTATATGTACCTGGGGAGAATTCCGCGAAATAAAAACCGGGTTTACCTTTTACTTCTTCAACCTGCATATGGACCATATTGGGGTAGTAGCACGCCGCGAGAGCGCCAAACTGGTACTGAGCCGTGTAAAACAAATGGCAGGGAAAGTTCCGGCCATACTTACCGGCGATTTCAATGTCGATCAGACTTCTGAAAGTTATGCGGTGGTCAATAACTCAGGCTTGCTAAAAGATTGCTATACACTATCGCCCATAAAACTTGCTACCAGCGGTACTTTCAACAGTTTTGATGTGAATACCAGTAATTTCAGCCGTATAGACCATATTTTTATAACCAGGAATTTTAAAGTAAAACGGTATGGTATTTTAACAAACACCTACCACGGCAGGCTGCCTTCAGATCATTACCCGGTGGTAGTTGAGCTGGAACATTAAAATGTAAATACCTGGTTTTGTATGGCATACAAAACCAGCCCGGTACGCGATTTCAAATTGAGTTTCAGGAACAATGCTTCGCGGTAATTATCAACTGTCCGCGGACTTACGAACATCTTGTCCGCAATTTCCTTATAAGTGAGTTCCGAGCAGCAGAGCTTCAAAAACTCCAGCTCCTTTTTCGTAAAATCGGGTGCATCTTCGTCATCTGCAAAAGACCGGATCAGTTTACCCGAAACCAGTTCATTGATATAAACACCTTTGGCATGAATGGTTTTGATAGCTTCCAGAAGTTCTTTTGGCCTCGATTCTTTCAGCACATAGCCGCTGGCTCCGCATTTGATCATTTTGATGACAGCCTTATCATCCTCAAACATACTCAACGCCAAAACCCTGATCTGCGGATAATTTTGCTTTAACCAGCGGGTAGCGTCATATCCATCCATTACCGGCATATTGATATCCATCAGTATTACTTGCGGCAAGGTATGCTTTAGTAAAGCCTGCTGCATTTGCTGGCCGTTCTCGGCCTCAAAAACAACTTTCAACTCTTTAAATTCACTCATCAGTCCGGCCACACCATTCCTGAAAAGCGTATGATCATCTACAATTGCGATAAGGATCTGATCTGTTTCCATATTTTTAAGGATAAGGAATAAATATATCTATACATGTCCCCTCGCCCGGCTGCGACTGGATAAACACCTCTCCGCCTACTATTTCCGCCCGTTTCTGAATATTATTTAAGCCCATGCCTTTTTGTGCATCAGGCAACTCATGTAAATTGAAACCGGTTCCATTATCGATGATCTGCAGCCTGGTACCGGTATCACTATATCCTAATTTAATGCTGATCTCCTTTGCCTGTGCATGCTTGATAATGTTGTTCAATATCTCCTGGGTGATACGGAAAAGGATCAGGTCCTTATCCGGGTTAATGTGACCGGGTTGCTCACCTGCTACATCATATTTCACTTCGTACCGGCCCG
>JBEHXM010000173.1:0-8544 GCA_048498695.1 Bacteroidota bacterium | reverse complement strand
TAAATTTGGAAAACCCGTAACCACGCATAATTATCCTTTCAACTATAAAGTAACGGATTAATTCAGTGAAAAGTTTAAAACTAAAGCCCCGAAACTAAAATGTTAGGCACGTATGACAATCAGGGAATAGTTAGCAGTTATCGGTGACCAGTTATCAGGGCTTTAAAAAAACAGCGCAATCAACTGATAACTAATCACCGATAACCGATTACTACTTCAATCCAAGCATCCTGCGGATATTATCCTCATAAGGTGGGTTAGCTCCGCGTTTGCTGGCTACGAAAGCACCTACCGCGCATGATTTATCAACCAGTTGCTGCATGGGCTCATTTCTTAATAAACCGGCTACAAAGGTTGCCAGGAAGGAATCACCTGCACCTACGGAATCTCCACCTCTTGCAGGGCATCCCGGAGAGTCATAAAACTCATGATCATGCCATACGATTGCGCCATGCTCACCACGGGTAACGCAGATGGTTTTACTATGGTATTTCGACCTGAACTCATTGATCTGTTCTCTTAGATCATTGTTACTGCCGCCAATTAACAATTTGGCTTCCTCTTCATTCATCTTCACTACATCGGCACGGGCAGTCAGGGTTTCGATAGTAGATAGTGTATAATGTGGCGGACGTAAATTGACATCGAATATCTTAAGCGCAGTGGTTTCGTCCAGCAGGTTCAATAAAGTGTTGCGTGTAGTTTCTTCCCGGCAGGCCAAACTCCCGAATATGATAGCCGAAGCTTGCCCGGCAGCCTGGGTGAGTGCAGATTCAGTTTGAATATTATCCCATGAAACCGGCTCGGGTATGATGTAGGTAGCCTGCTGGTTTTTGTCCAGCTCAACGGTAACCTCGCAGGTAGGCAGGGCTTCGTCGCGCTGTACCAGTTCCGAAAACAGGTCGTTTTGTTTCAAAAATTCCACCAGTTCATCGCCTGAGGGATCACTGCCAACGCGACTAGCAAAAGCAACATCAGCATTTTGTTGTTTAAGGTGCATCGCCACATTCATGGGCGCGCCGCCGGCCTTTTTGCCGTCCTCAAAGGTATCCCACAGGATCTCGCCGAAGCATATAATTTTTTTCATAGGCTGATAACAGACGGCACAAAGCTAAAAGCTTTTTGCTGATAATTTTGTTTATTTTGGAACATGAAAAAGATGATATTTTCTTTCATTCTTATATTCTATTCCTGTTTTCTGCTGGCACAGGATAAGGAAGCCGTACTCAAAGTACTCGAAACCCAGCGCCAGGCCTGGAACCGCGGCGACATAGATACCTATATGCAGGGCTACTGGAAATCAGACTCGCTGGTTTTTGTGGGTAAAGCCGCCCCGGTTTACGGTTGGGAAAGTACCCTTAAACGTTATCAAAAAACCTATCCGGGTAAGGCAGCCATGGGGCATTTGACCTTCGATATCATCCAGGTAAAAGTGCTGGACAACCATAACGCATTTATGCTGGGCGGCTGGCATTTAAAACGTGAGAAAGACGCATTGGGTGGATACTTTACCCTGTGGTTCAGAAAAATAAAGGGGGAGTGGAAGATCGTTTGTGATCATACGAGTTAGCCTAGTGTAACCCTGGAACCGGAATAGTAGTCAAAAGTTTTAAAACCAGTTTTTATGGAATTAAAGCTTTTCAGAATATCACTTATCCTTGCTCCTTTGTTATATACCATCTCGGGTTTTTTCTGGCTCAACGGTGGCCAATACAGTGTCACCTGCGGCACTTTTATTATTATCGGTAGCTTTTTCTGGATATTTGCGCTGAATGGCTTGTTTGATCTGTTCAAGGATAAAAGCCTATCTTACGCTGTATGGGGTAAGGCGATAGCTATTTATGGATGCGCCTGCGGCGGTATTTGCTTTGGGTTGCAAGGTATGTTTGCCGAAATGTTTAACATATCGCATACTGCTATGCTGTCGGCACTTGCCCGGTATCCGGTTGCTTCTAACCTGGTATTTTGGGCTGCGGGTCCGGCTTTCCCGTTAAGCATTTTAGTGCTTGGTATTATGTTTTGCATAAAAAGAGTAACTCCTGTGTGGTGCGGGATATTACTTGCGGCAGGTGGATTGCTATTCCCGGTATCGAGAATATTAAGAATAGAAAATATTGCACATTTGGTTGATCTGCTGATGCTGATCCCGGCTTGGTATATTGCATTGGGAGTGTCGGCCAAACAGGGAAAAGTTATGGCTGATCTATTGTAAATGCGGGCTTATTTTTGTATCTTTAAGATAGTGCGGTGCAATGTTTTTTGTACTTATAAAAATCATGGCGTTGCGGCACTCGTTTTGAAATGTCGCTATAAAATTCATTATACGCCTGATTATAAATGATTTAAAACAAAAATTGCTATTTTTTTCACACGGGTATGATACCTGATACCCGGCGAATGACATTTTTTACTACCGGCAAAAGGCTAAACACCCGGAAAACTCCATATTTTACTACGGGTAAAAGGGCAAATACCCGGGGAATGGATTTTTTTACTACCGGTGAAGTAAGGTATACCCGTGTGAATGCTTAAAAGTATCGGGGCATTAATGATTAGAACCCGGCGTAACGAATACTAAAAGCAGACGTCTTATAGTTAATGATCGAGATATTTGATAACATCCGGAAGATTTACACCTTTGCGACGGCTTGCCTAGAGTTGATTTAGCAATTTAAATATGAAACCCATTGTATTACTCATTTTATTTTTTAGCTGCTTATCGGCTTATGCTCAAAAGGATAACCGCATTACAATCGGTACGGTAGATACTATTTATTCAAAAATTCTAAATGAGAAAAGGGCTATTCAGGTTCATGTGCCAGATGGTGATAAGACCCAGCGCTACCCGGTATTGTATGTGCTCGATGGTGAAAGTCATTTTCAATCTGCCGTGGCTATTACTGAACAACTGAGCGGCGTTTTGCCGCCGATGATCGTTGTGGGAATAGTAAATACTGTTCGCCAGCGCGACCTAACGCCTACTAAGACTGATAACAATACCGGTGGCGGCGAAAATTTTATGGCTTTTATCGAAAAGGAATTGATCCCGTATATTGATTCAAAATATCCCGCCTCCAGCTATCGTATACTTAGCGGCCATTCTTTGGGCGGACTAACAGTTGTCAATGCATTCTTTAATCACACTAAATTATTCAATGCTTACATCGCGCTTGATCCCAGTTTATGGTGGGAGAATCAGCAATGGATAAAAAAGAATGAAAGCGAATTACCAAAGAAAGATTTTACCAACAAAACTTTGTTTGTTGGCATTGCCAATAATATCCCAAGCGGGTTGGATACAGTGTCGGTTTTAAAAAGTAACGATCCGATGAGCGGAGTAACGCGTGCAGTGATCCCTTTCGTGCATAACTTAAGAGATCAAAAGCCAAAAGGGTTACGCTGGACCTCTAAATTTTATCCTACTGAACGCCATGGTACAGTAGAACTTGTCGCCGAGTACGATGCGATGCGTTACTTGTTTGATTTTTACCAGTTCAGAACAAGCCAGTTTATCGGACATCCCGAATTGAATGAAGATTCAGTATTAGCATCACATTATAAAATGGTTTCCGAAAGAATGGGTTACAAGGTTAAACCATCAGAAGACCTGATAAATGAACTGGCCTATGATTGCATGGGCAGGCATAAAATGGGTGAGGCCTACAAGCTCTTTAAAAGAAATACTGATAATCATCCCGAAAGTTCAAATGCATTTGATAGTCTCGGCGATTATTATGCAAGCAAGGGAGACAAGCAAAAAGCAATTGAAGCATTCAAAAAATCGCTCAGCTTACATGAAACAGAGGATACCCGCAGAAAACTAAATGAGCTAAATAAAAAATAATAAGCCAAAACAATCACCCGCCCTCAAAAATTCCCACCAATGACCAATGACCAATGACCAATGACCAATGACTCAATAAGGTTTCCCTGCCTTCAAGGCCCTGTCAGCCCATTTAACAGCAACCTTCTCGCGGTATTTGGCATAATCACTTTTGAATGCCATTTTTAATAGGCTATCTACACCACCTTTAACGGCCAGGTTATACAGGCTTGCGGCTTTGCGGGTAATTGACGCATCCCATGCGCGCAGGCTCAGTGAGTAGGAACCTTCCAGGTATTTCATCCAGTGCCAGTATCCGGTAGGCATAAACAGGGTGTCGCCATGTTCAAGGAAAGCCTCAATACCTTCCACCCCTTCCAGCGCCGGGAATTTTTTTGTATCCGGGTTTGCTACATCATAATCTTCCAGGGCATAAGTAGCATTAGGCAGGCAGTATAAACGGCGTTTCCATTTGTTCTCAAACAGGATAACATGCTTACGGCCTACAAAATGTGTGTGGAAAATGTGCGGCAGGTCGATATCATAATGTAAAAAGGTAACAGAGTTTGAGCCGCCGAAGAACATGGCCGGCATACTTTCCAGGAAACCGCCCATCAGGTCTTTGGGTAAAACTATATCGTTTAATAATTGAGGGGCCTGTTTGAAAATATTAAAAAAGAAAATGCGCAATTCGGTAGGTTGCGACCTGATGAGATCGATATATTCATCAAAAGGCATTTCCGCTGCCCGGGCATTAATAGGTTTTGAAGGATCTGCTTTTGAATTATCATATAGTGGTACTACTTTATTACCCACCACTTCTTTCATGTATTCCGGAGTCCATTTTTCGCGTGCAGGCCAGCTTTTGGTCAGGCCTTTTATCACTAACGGCCGGCGAGGTTTTAAATAATTTTCGGTAAAATCTGCAGTACTGATTGTATCTACAGTATCGATAGGACGGAGGATAAAACTCATATATAAATTATCTCAAATCGGTAATTACATCAACCACCGGGAAAACCCTGGCTATTGTATTTTGCCAAAGATAATAACGATTTAAGAAATTTAATATTTTCGTTACTTACCTATACTGATAAATTAAAAAAGCCCGGTGCTTAGTGCAGCCGGGCTATTTATGAGGTAGATCAGTTATAATTAATTAGGCATCAAAACAGCGTTTACTACATGTATCACGCCATTGCTCTGGTTAACATCAGCGATGGTGATCCATGATTGTCCGCCTTTTTCATCAACCAGGTATAATTTTTTACCTTTTGCCATTACAGTTAAAGTACCACCCTGAACTGTTTTTAATTCAGCTTTGCCATTGCCTTCTTTAATTTTTGCCCACAGGTCGGCAGAACTCATTTTGCCTGCAACTACATGGTAAGTCAAAATTTTGGTTAAAGCTGCTTTGTTTTCTGGTTTTACAAGGTTATCAACTGTTCCGGCCGGTAGTTTGTTAAATGCCTCGTTGGTTGGTGCAAATACGGTGAACGGGCCTGCAGATTCTAAAGTTTCAACCAAACCAGCTGCTTTTACTGCGGCTACCAGTGTAGTATGATCTTTTGAATTTACTGCATTCTCAACAATATTTTTGGTAGGATACATAGCTGCCCCGCCTACCATTTTGGTTTGAGCATAAGTGTTAGGCGCAAATGCGATAGCTACTAATGCAAAGGCCGCGATAATCATTTTTTTCATTTTAATGAGTTTTTTAATTGGTAAATGATACTGTCAAGAGAAAATTCTTGTGCTGCAGCTAAATGACAGTTTCATTTATTTTTTTGATTGTGAGTTATTTGTGAGAAGATACGGCACTTAGATAACGGCGGATTTTAACAATATTAAAATTCTTTATATAATATTGATTTACAGTAGAATAGAATTAGAAAAACAACCCGGCGGCAATATGGTCTGCGTAGAGTTTTCCCTCTTTGGTAAGATAAATGATCCGCTCTTCCTGCCGTATCCAGCCCTTGTCAAAAAACTCATCTGCTTCTTTTAGCATTTGGTCTGATGCACCGGTCGCGATTCTGTTTAGGTGTTCAAGGTCAAGCCCCCATTGGGTGCGGAGGGAGGTCATGATATATTCATTCAGGCGGTTGGCTTCGGTCAGAATTTCAATTTCAGCAGGTATTTCCTTTTTGTCCAAAGCCTGCAGGTATTTTGCATTATTGGCGATATTCCATTGGCGTTTTTCACCATCGTAGGAGTGTGCCGAAGGGCCTATGCCGATGTATTTTACACCTTTCCAATAGTTGGTGTTATGCCTCGAATAATGACCGGGCAGGCAGAAATTTGATATCTCATAATGCTCAAAACCATGCTGTTCCATGGTTTCCATCAGCTGCATAAATTGCCCGGCGCTTTGTTCATCGCTCATGGGCGACTGCTTTTTCTTCTTGATGAAAGCAGCCAGCGCCGTGCGGGGCTCTACCGTCATAGAATACGCCGAAAGGTGCGGGATATGCAATTCCAATAGTTTTTCAATATTGAACTTCCATTTTTGATCGGTCAGAAGCGGATAGCCATAGATCAGGTCGGCGGTAATATTTTCAAAGCCCGCATCTTGTGCCCGTTTTACAGAAGCCTCCGCTTCGGTCGAGCGGTGTACCCGGTTCATCCAGGCCAGGTCATCATCAAAAAAAGATTGTATACCGATACTAAAGCGATTGACTGCGGTTTGCCTTAACTCTTTAATTTTTTGAGGATTAAGGTCATCAGGATTAGCCTCCAGTGTGATCTCTGCATTTGACGATACAGAATGCAGATCACCTATGGTATTGATCAATAAGCTGATCTCTTCGCCATTAAGCAAAGAAGGGGTACCCCCGCCAAAATAAATGGTCTCGATGCTTTCATCACCAAGGAAATTCCTTTGCAAACGGATTTCCTGCAGCAATGCTTCTACCAGTTCCTCTTTATAAGCAAGCGATGTGCTGAAATGGAAATCACAATAATGGCAGGCTTGTTTACAGAAAGGAATATGCAGATAAATACCGGCCATTTGTTTTAGGATAGTCGAAGCAAAAGTAAGCTAAGCAGGGTTTAAATGAGAGTGTAAATGTAAATCATTAAAATATTGGTAGAATTAACTTCTAATTTCCATAATTCTATGAAACTTCAGTCGGCCTCTTTTTTTATAAAACCATTATAAGGCTTATTTCTCAGCATTGCCCAGGTACGGTCATAAGATATGGCGTAATGCAATATGACTACTAATGCCATTATTAAAGCAAATTTTGTATTGCCGAGATCATACATGGCCCAGGCAGCCCAGCCAAATAATCCCCATTCTAATAACAGCCTCACAATTCCCGGTACAGCAACAGGTGCAGGTTTAGGATCATCAGGAATACGGAACACTCCCCATAAAACAGCTGCAATAATTGGCAGGCCCGTTACAGCAATATATTTAATCCAATTCCCTGATAAATGCCAGCCCCAGCATCCTAATACGGTCAGCATAACTATTTCCAATAAAAAACGTACAGTAAGATTTACAGGATTGGTATTCATAATGATATATTAGGTACGCTTGTCAATTATTTTCACGACTAAAGTAAATATCCATCTATAAAACAACCAAATATTCAGGTAACTTTGCAGCGAAATTTGACTTGCTGCCCGTTTACCCTATGCGTTTTATTGCCATAACTTTTCTGCTTTTTACATTGCTGGCAGGCAAAACATATGCACAGGATAATGATACTCCGTTAACACAAAGCAGTAAATCCACCCGACTCCCTTTTCTTGACTCCGTGGCACAGGCTATCCAGCAAAGGGAACAATTTGTTTCCGATTCCATTGCATCCGTATATATCCGACCCGCCGACCCGCTTCGTCATAATAAGTTGATCGACAGCCTGTTTAAAAAATATTTATACCAGGGGAATAATTTCCTGGATATCCCTGCTTCGTCAAAAAGTTTATTGCGCGAAGGGCACAGCCGCCAAACCCGCGATCAATGGGTGATCGCCGTTATTATTGGCTTACTGCTGTACACTGCAATTTTAAACAGGATAATGAGTAAGGATTTTGAAAGCGTGTGGCAATCCTTTTATAGTAAGCGAATACTGAGCCAGGTGAGTAAGGAGGACAGCATAATTAATTCCTGGACCTTCATCGGCCTGTTCCTGTTGTTTGGCTTAACTTTTGGTTTATTTTTATATCTGCTGGCCCAGTATTACCATGTTTATTACAGCATAAGTGGTGTGAGGCTTTTTACATCACTCTCGCTGATCATTTTGATCTTATTTGCCATAAAGTTCCTGGTTGTAAAATTTTTAGGGTTTGTATTCAATATCAATAAGCTGGTGAGCGAATATCTTTCTGTATTATATCTTACTTATTTTAATATCGCCTTTGTTTTTTTACCTGTAGCGCTGTGCTTTAGCCTGCTCACCAATCAGCTCATACCTTACATACTGGCCATCGCGCTTGTTTTGATCATAGTCATATTTGTTTGGCAGTATATCCGCAGCAGTGTAAATATCATTTCAAACATTCTATTTCATAAATTTTATTTATTTGTTTATCTTTGTGCCCTCGAAATTTGCCCCATTTTGATTTTGATAAAGGCGCTAAATATATAGGAATAAAGGTTTTATACAATATACATTTTGGAAGAAAGAAAGAAAAAGGTTAAAAGCATACTGGTTACCTTGCCAAAACCCGAGAACGACAAAAACCCCTACGCCGAACTGGCTAAAAAGCAT
>JBEHXM010000172.1:0-8611 GCA_048498695.1 Bacteroidota bacterium | reverse complement strand
CAACTTGACGGCGATCTTTCTGAAGAAGTTGCCGAGTTCCTGGATTATATAAATCAAAACCAGCAGTTGCCTAAACCCGTAAGCTTTGACGAAGACCAAACTATTATTGTCAAAACTGGCTTGCAGACATTTGAGACACATTTTTTTGACACACCATTTTTTAATAAAAAGGAAAGGAAAAATGAAGCTGGCCGGGCAGTTACGTTCTTAGCAAAAATCAAAACGCAGCACTATCTCGTAACTATATCAGAATCAAGGCAAAATACCGAATATCTCATACAAACCATTTCAATCATTACATTAATTCTCGCCGCGGTATTACTTACTGTGTTGGTAATAACTAATAAATATGTATTAAAAGGGCTTTGGAAACCATTTCACAGCGTTTTAAAACAGGTTCAGGAATTTAATGCCGCCGACCCTGACAAAATAACTATTACAGGCAGTAAAGTTGATGAATTTAATCAATTAAGTGAAGCCGTAGCTAAAATGTCGGCACGGGTAACAGATGATTACCAGGGATTGAAATCGTTCACCGAAAATGCTTCCCACGAGATCATGACGCCATTATCAGTCATCACATCCCGGCTCGACATATTGATTCAAGACGAAACACTGAGACCTGATCAGTATGTGCAAATAACCGACCTGTATGCTGCTGCAAATAAGCTTGCCCGTTTAAACCAATCACTTTTACTATTGGTAAAAATTGATAACGACTTGATGCAGGGTACGGAAAAGCTGAATATTAAAACTACCATAGTTGAAAAATTTCAGCAGTTCCAGGAGATGATTCAGAACAAAAATATTGATTTGAGTTTTGCAATGGCTGATGTTGAAATTAAAGCGAGCAGACATTTAATTGAAATATTGGTCAACAATTTATTCGGCAACGCCATACGTCATAATAAAGAGTTTGGGCAAATTAAAATCAGGTTAACTCACGAAAAACTTATATTTCAAAATACAGGCTTCGCAACAATGCTAAATGAAGACCGCATTTTCGACAGGTTTTACAAAGGGAAAACATCAGAAGGAACCGGTTTAGGCTTAGCTATTATCAAAACCATCTGTAATAAGTACAATTTTAGAATTGGTTATCAATTTTTGAATGAGCTGCATACTTTTGAAATAAAATTTAACGAACCCTACATCAATTAAAATAGAAAAATTCTATTATTTGGAAACATCTATTTTATTTATTCACAATCAAATTAATTACCACAAAGACACTATGATTGAGTTTGCGCCGCTGCCGGGCGTACTAAAAAAAGCCGCTCAATTTTCGTTGAGCGGCTTCAGTAGCCCGTAGGGGAATCGAACATAACGCTAACCCATTGACTCTTAATACCTTACATCAACACCGATGAACTACGCACCGAAATACCCACCATTCTTTGACGCTAATAGAAGCAAATCTTTCAATTTAAAGGTACTAAACAACCTCGCTAAATGCAAATCTCGCTGATATTATTCATTGAAGCTATTGTTTCGCATGCGCCGCCAAATAAAATCAACGGCTGCTATTAAACAGTAAAAATAAACAATCAAGATTTGTTGGTTCTATCAAAAGCTAATGCTCACCCTATCTACATAATTAAACTGATTTGTTGCTGGCCATTTTTGGGATCCTGAGTCCAGCAGGGTTCCATAACAAGGTCCAATCAACGATAACTCGCTCGCCTTTGATATTAGGGGCGTCGTCAACCAGCCAGTTGTCCCAACGGTCCCCCGATCCTTCCCCGCAGCCGGTAATTACGACAACTTGTTACCGGCTTAATTTTTCACCATTTTCGTTTGCAGCCGCTTTATAGCTACAGAAAGCCCCTGAAGCTGCTGTTTGTATAATTGCAATTGGTCCTTTTGCGCGTCCAGTTGCCGCCGCTGATTTTGAATAGTTTGTCTCTCGTCGCTTAATTGTTTATCCTTTTCAATTAAGTAAAGCGTCAGCTCTTCAATTTTTGCCAAAAGTCTGGTTTGATTTTCCCCAAGGTCGAACCCCGTGCTTTGCATATTGGCGGCAGGAGAAATGCCAGGCAAGTGATGATTGGCTTCGATATACTTCCTGACCTCGTTAAGCGCAGGAAGCTTGTAGCCTGCATCAAACACGTAATCTGCGCCTGTAGTATTTACCACTATGGAATTTGCTCTGATGCTGCCGTTAACATCGAACTTGTAAGCCGTATTGGTTTGCGAGGTTTTTCCGATCAGCAAATTACCAGCGGTATTGATGCGCATCCGTTCATATAGCCCTCCAACACCGGTAGAGAATACCATTGCTGCAGCATCTACGTAGCGGTTGTTTTCCTGGATAGCCGCAATTCGCCCTATCAGATACGAGCCGCTCCACTTGTTTTGAAACGTTATAGAAGAATAGGGCAGGTCTGCATTTGTATTATTAGGGTTAATCGAATTCGTACTTGTTATCGTTAAATCACTAACCGGTGTTGTCGTCCCGATACCGGCATAGCCAGTCGAGGGGAAAGTGTTGGTAGCTGTTTGGGCTTTGCAAAACAAAAAGCTGCTTAATGCCAGCATGGTTAATAGATAAGTTTTTTTCATGTGATAATAAAATTTAAGTGCGCATGTAATATTCGCGTTTACAATTATAATACATTCTCTGCTTTGCCTAACTAATTAGTTTATTTTTAAAGAAATGATATAAGAGAAGCAAACTGTTTTAAGTAATTCTTTTAATACACCAATTTGAATTTTGAAAATAAAGTCTTAGTTTAGGATGCTTATATTTCATGAATATTAAATCAACCTTATTGCAAAAAAAATTAAAAGCATACACGCTTACCGAAATTCTTGTGGTGTTGGTTATCATAGGCATTTTGATATTAATGGCACTGCCAAACCTGCTGCCTTTAATTACCAAAGCCAAAAGCCTCGAAGCTAAGACACAGCTAAATCACATACAAACCCTGGAGCAAAGTTATTTCTATGAGCATTCCAGATACTCTAAAGATTTAAGCGAGATCGGTTTTTTACAGGATAAGCTGGTTACCGATTCGAAAGAGGGCCGGGCCAATTATCGTATCGAGATTACCACCGCCACCAATACCGGTTTTACCGCGAGGGCTACGGCAGTTGTGGATTTCAACGGGAACGGCACTTTTAATGTGTGGGAGATTGACCAGGACAAAAACCTGAAAGAAGTTACGGCAGATTAAGTGTTAATACCAAAGATTTTAAGTTTAGGAATATTACTGCTGCTGTTTATACAGGATGCAAAAAGCCGGGAAGTTCACTGGCTGCTCTTCCCGCTTTTGGCGATTGCCTTTATGTGGATGAGATTTGTGAGCGGAGGATTGCCGATAGCCTATTTTGAAGGAGTTTTAGAGAATAACATTTTTTTAGCATTGCAGGGAATCCTGCTGTTATGCTATTTTTCACTGAAAAACCGACGATGGACGAACATCACCGTTGAGCTGCTTGGCTTGGGCGATATTTTATTCCTGGTGTCGGTTACCTTTTGTTTTTCGGTGGTGAGCTATATCGTATTTTACGTACTAAGCTTGTTTCTGGTAATGCTGATATGGCTGGTATGGCAGGCTTTGCAAAAAGAAAAGCACGGGAAGATACCGCTGGCGGGATTGCAGGCACTATTACTGGCGTGTTTTTTGGCAATAGCGTGGTGGGTTTTCCCTTTTAATATATTGAATGATGACTGGATTGTGAGGATAGTATACCAATGAATCTAACTGAAGATATCGTAATCGGCACCGAGAGTCTGCACCTGCTAACCAAAGAACAGGCCTGGCATTACCATATATTACCAAAGCATAAATATAGTGGTGGTTTTCATCTGTATTGTGATGAAAATGCCGACGTTGACAACCTGTCGGCAGAGCTTGAAATATTGTTCAATACTTCAGTTAAACTGGAATGTATTCCTGAAGCGCATATCACCCGGCTGCTTTCAACCTATTATATAAAAGAATATTCCGCACCGGGTGGTACAGCTACTGTACAGCAAAATACCAATGCCGATAATTTTCTAACCAATCTGATACGGGAGGCAAGGGGCTTAAAAAGCAGCGACATCCATATTGAAAGCTATGAAAATAAATGCCGGGTAAGGATTAGGATTGACGGCATGATGGTGGAGCGTTACCTGCTTAAACGGGAGGAATATCCGGCGCTAATTAACAAAATTAAAATTTATGCCAATCTTGACATTGCTGAAAAGCGTTTGCCGCAGGACGGGCGTATTAACTATAAAGATCAGGACCTGCAGTTCGACATTCGAGTTTCTGTGTTGCCCACGCTTTTTGGCGAAAAAGTGGTATTACGTTTGCTGAACAGCGATGCAACCGCCATAGACCTGAACACATTGGGCTTTTCGGATTTTGATTTGGCCAATTATATGCAAGGTATTAAAAAGCCTAACGGCATATTGCTGATCAGCGGCCCCACCGGTAGCGGTAAAACCACGACCTTGTACGCCACGCTGAAACTCCTGAACAAAGAGACCCGCAATATACTTACCATTGAAGACCCGGTTGAGTATACCCTGGAAGGCATCAACCAGGTGCAACTGAAGGAAGCCATCGGGCTAACTTTTGCAGCCGCCTTGCGTACATTTTTGCGGCAGGACCCCGATGTGATTATGGTTGGCGAAATAAGGGACCCGGAAACGGCCAACATGGCCATAAGGGCGGCACTTACCGGTCACCTGGTGCTTTCAACTATACATACCAATTCTGCCTGGGGAACGGTATCGCGCCTTATAGATATGGGCATACCGCCTTTCCTGGTGGCTAATACCCTGAATACAACCGCGGCACAGCGATTGGTAAGGCTGTTATGCCCGCATTGCAAAAAACAGGAACCGTTTGACAAAGGGGCTTACCCCAAACAGTTTGTTCCTTTTAAACAAGTCACGCGTCATTTTAAAGCAAACGGGTGTGAACAATGCTATTATACAGGGTATAAAGGCCGTAAGGCGGTTTATGAGATAATTCCTATTGACCAGGACCTGGCCTTTGAAATAAAGAATGGAAACATGTATATTCAAGCCCTCTTAAAAGAAAGAGGGATATGTACGCTGGCCGAAAACGCCTTCAACATATTTAGCGAGGGCAATACATCGATTGAGGAAATTTACCCCTTATTATTAAATTATTAAAATTACCCTGAACCTGCATGCATAAAATATACTACAGGCTTTTCTTCATTTTTCTATTTTACCTGCTTCCTTTTAACGGATTCGGACAGCAAACGCCGCGCATAGCTGCCATCCAGCGAAAGCTTGACAGCCTGTCGAGATCGGTTCCCGGCCTTAATCAAAAGGTACAGCTATTTTTGAACGGCTCTTTGCAGCAGTACCTGATGGGCATATCCACCTCCAACAACATCAGTATCAGTGTTGACCCTAAGCTTGCCTTTAATGTAAACGATAATTTTACAGATGTAACTGCTACCAATATCCTGGTGTTCCTGGCGCAAAAATATAGTCTTGATATCTCGGTAGTTGGCGTCATCATTTATATAACACCATACCAGGCACCGGTGCAATATGTGCCGCCGCCGGTAAAGCAAATAGGTGTAGTATATAATAAGGCCGATAATACGCTTTCATTAACCTTAAACAACGACAGCCTGACCGCAGTTGCTAAAAAGATAACGCAGGTGTCGGGTAAAAATGTGGTAATACCGGGCGCGCTGCAAAGTAAAATGGTGAACGCCTTTATCGCCGCGGCGCCTTTTGAAACAGCGCTTGACAAAATGGCCTTTGCCAATGAAATTAAAATGGTGAAGACCAGCGATAATTTTTACTTGTTTCAGCCACTGGGGGAGAACGAGGAACTTTATGTCAACGGCGACAAAAGCACTGCAGTGCGAAAGACCTTTAAACAAGCCGGCCAACAGGCAAATACAGGCGCCACCGGTGTATTCAGCAGGGTTATTGATGGCAAGAAATTCATTTCGGCCGATGCTTTTAATTCGCCTATCATTAGCCTGGTTAAGCAAGCATGCCAGGAACTTGGTATCAGCTATTCCATATATTCTGAGATCAAAGGAAATATCGATATCCATGTCGCCGATGTCTCATTCGAACAATTGCTGAGTTTACTTTTCAGGGGTACTGACTATACCTTCCAGGCAGATAACGGGATTTATTTGATCGGCGATAAAAAATTAGAGGGACTCAGAACTTTTCGCCCCATACACTTGCAAAACCGGTCGATTGATACCGTAGTCGCCATGATACCCGCAGAGTGGAAAAAGGGCATAGAAATCAAGGAGTTTCGCGAACAAAATACCATCTTGCTGTCCGGTTCCATCGCACAAATCAGGGAAGTGGAAAATTTCATCAAGAAGCTGGACGAGCTGGTGCCCGTCGTGCTGATAGAAGTTACGATGATAGATTTTCATAAAAACCGGAAAATCGCCACAGGGCTTTCGGTCGGCGTGTCTGATAGTGTGAAGACGGGCGGTACAGTTTTACCGGGTGTCGATTTTACTTTCAGCGCAAACTCTATTAACAGCTTTTTAAACAGCGTTTCAAAAGCTACCTCTATTAACCTGGGGCACGTGGTTCCTGGTTTTTATGCGCGGATACAGGCCCTGGAATCAAATGACAATGTGGATGTGCGTTCAGTTCCTAAACTAACAGCGCTGAATGGGCATACTGCTTCATTAAGTATAGGCAGCAGGGTTTACTACAAAAACACAACCCAGACACTTTATCCGTCAGCTACTACCAATACATCGCTGTTGAACAATGTGTATACACCGGTAGAAGCTGATTTATCGGTAGATATTAAGCCGATAGTATCAGGTGATGAACAGGTTACCTTAGGCATTAAAGTTAATATCTCCGACTTTACTTCTATTCCAGCCGATGGTTCGCCACCGCCCCAGGCCATCAGCAAGTTCGAGACCAGCCTCAGGGTACACAGCGAGGATACTATTTTGCTGGGTGGTATCGAACGCACGGAAAATGACTCCAGCTCATCGGGTGTTCCTATTTTATCACGGATACCGATATTGAAATGGATTTTCAGCAGCCGCACCAAAACAACATCAAAAGTTGTTACCGTGTTATTTATTAAGTCGACCATTATACGTTGATCAAACATGCTCGAGCAATATTACCATATCAGCGAGGCGGCAGGAGTAAATATCACCATTAACGAAAATGGCGAAACAGATATTAATGCCTGCATGATAGGTATAAAGAAAAATCAGCTAAGCTTCGACAAAAAAATAGCAGGCCTAACCAATTTGGAGGACCTGGCGAAACAAATACCACCAAAAACGCCGCTGGCTTTAAACATATGCGGCAGAGGTATACTTCAAAAACAAATAGATAGGGTAGAAGAAATAGACCACCAAAACTTTGACCGGGTATTACCCAATGCAAGTATTGACGACTTTTATGTACAGCAATTAAATTCCGGCTCATACTCTTTTGTTTCGGTAATACGTAGAACGGAGGCAGAAAGATGGATAAAAAGCCTGGAACACTTAACGTTATCTCCGATTCAGCTAAGCCTGGGGCCTTTCGCAGTTCAGCATATTGTGCCGCAACTGAACTTGTATGGGGAGGAATTGATTTTTGACGGACATACTATTACACGTAACGAACAGCATGAATGGACAGGCTATAAATATGCGGTCAACGCTAGATCGGCCTTTATGCTGAAAGTTGAATCTGAAAGCATTAACGAAAAATTGCTCATTCCTTATGCGGCGGCTTTCCAGTTGCTGTTGGCCGATAAAGTAATACCGGTAAACGCTGCAACACCCCACCTGGACGACTTGCTTCGCCAAAGGATGGAAGAAAGGAAGTTTAAGGTATACGGCTTTTTTATATTGGCTGTTTTTTTTGTGCTGCTGCTGATAAACTTTTTGCTGTTCTCCTGGCTCAATAGTTCGAACGGCAAGTTAAGTGGGGAAATAAGTCGCACAGCCCAAAGCACAAACGATGTTCAGCAATTAAATGATGGCATTAAACAAAAAGAAGCGCTGCTAAAAACACTTGGCTGGGAAGATAATACAGGCAAGAGTGGATTGATTGATCAGTTGGCCTCGCTGCTGCCGGCAGAAATTACATGGCGCGAAGCCGCGGTTGACCCCATTGACCTTACCGCCAGCCGCAACCAAAAAACGATAGCATTTTATACCCGTAAAGTAAGGATTACAGGTAACTCGGAAAAAATAATCCCGGTGAACGAATGGATAGCACGGATAAAAACCATGAAATGGAGCAGACCATCTCCGACATGTTGCGCCGCGGCCTCGCGGGGCGTCGGAGCGTCTTTCTCTGATGTGGTCGTTCGATCTCGAAGACGATCAAATGGGTGAAAAACGTGCAGCTGGACAGCTATACCTTTAATAATGAGTTAAGCACAGGGCAGTTTACCATATTGATAGATTACTGATATGCTGAATAAGATACCCTTAAAAAAAGATCATATACTGGGCATATCAGCTTTGCTGTTGCTGGTAATAAGCTATCAGCTTGCCTTTAAAAAAACGATTGAGGCCTGGCAGATAAATAAAAAACTAAAGTCGGAAATCGTTCAATCTGCCGACCTTGGAGTAGAGCCGGCTTATATAGAGCGAAAAAATAATAACCTTAGTAAAGTGTTGGGTT
>JBEHXM010000171.1:0-8844 GCA_048498695.1 Bacteroidota bacterium | reverse complement strand
TTTAAAACAAACTGCTAAGTATGCAATGGCAGCAGCCGAAGCAAAAAAAGTGATCGACAATAAAGCCCTGTACGGCTTTGAATTATTGCCATCATACGACCAGGTATGGGAAAATGATCCGACAAAAAATGGCACTGCCGAATCGGTTTTCCAGATATCTACTTTCATGGGTGTAGGGTCAACCACCAACTGTAACTATGGGTGGTCGGCAATGCCTGGCGAAGAAGGTGGTTGGGACGACTTTTTCTCAGAAATCAACTTCTATAACAATTTCCCGGCAGGGCCCAGGAAGGATGCTACTTTCCGTAGCACGTTTAAGTTAGCCAATGGGGCAACAATGCCATATCAGCAAAGCCAAACCCAGCACCCTTATTATCATAAATATTATATTAAAGGTGATGTAGGCAACTATGTGTCTTCAGTCCCTGAATCAATGATGCGGTATGCTTATGTGTTGACGGTTTATGCCGAGGCCGAAGCAAGGGCAACCGGTGCACCTGATCAATTGGCTTATACTTGCATCAACGCTATACGCAGTCGTGCTGGCTTAGCGCCTTTAAGCGGATTATCAGGGCCGGCTTTTGCAGCAGCAGTGGTGCAGGAACGTGCATGGGAATTTGCTGCCGAACGTACCCGCTGGTTTGACCTGGTGCGCCTTGAAATGGTTGAACAGGCAAATGCCGTTAAAGATCCTCTCGATCTTAAACCTATTGGTGCAATTACAAAATCAGATTATACATTCCCCTTGCCGTTTTCAGAAACTTCTGTTAACCCGAATTTATAATGATTTAGTAAGTTTAATGGTTCTTTTAATTACTGCCTGCTTAACCGGCAGGCAGTAATTTACCAATAAGCTTTTTACTAAAACCTCATATCTATGCGAAAATTCACACTGCTCCTTCTGGCATTGCTGGTCATCCAAAGCGCCCGGGCACAGTTCAGCGTAAGTGCTAATCATCATTTTATTTTAAAGGACAATAAGCCATTTTTTTGGCTGGGCGATACGGCCTGGGAGCTTTTTGCCAGGTTAAACAGGGAGGAAGCAGATTCTTATTTAAAAACCCGCAGCAGCCAGGGCTTTACCGTAGTGCAGGCGGTTGTGCTTGCCGAGTTGGATGGCTTACATACTCCAAATGCTTATGGCGAAAAACCGCTGATAGATGATGATCCCACTAAACCAAACGAGAAATACTTTGAGCAGGTAGATTATATTGTAGATAAGGCCGCACAGTATCATATCAATATTGCTATGCTGCCAACATGGGGTGACAAGATATTTAAAAATACCTGGGGGACAGGCCCTGAAATATTTAATGAAAAAAATGCCGCCGTTTATGCTACATGGCTGGCGAAAAGGTATAAAAACCGCACAAATATTATTTGGATGTTAGGCGGCGACCGCAACCCGCGGAACGAAAAGGATATTGCCATATGGCGGGCCATGGGTAACGCCATTATGAAGGAGACGGATAATAAAGCGCTGATCACCTACCACTGCCAACCCAATAAGTTGGGCTCGGCAGAATGGTTTAGGAAAGAGAGCTGGTTCAGTTTCAATTCCTTCCAGAACGGGCATTGCCGGGACGAGGCTATTTATGATAAAATGAAAGCAGGTTATTCGGCCTTGCCTTTAAAACCCGAGATTGATGCCGAACCGATCTACGAAGATCACCCGGTGTGTTTTAATGTACATGACCTGGGTACATCCAGTGCTTATGACGTGCGGAAGTATGCTTACCTGGATCTGTTTTCAGGAGCTTTTGGACACACCTACGGTTGCCATGATGTGTGGCAAATGTATTCGCCAAAACATGAGGCTGTCAATGGTCCGCATATTTACTGGAATGAGGCTTTGAATCTGCCAGGTGCTAATCAAATGACGCTGGTAAAACGATTAATGGAATCGCACCCTATGCTTGACCGCGTGCCGGATCAATCCGTAATTATTGAAAACAACAATACCCCTGCCGAACGCATACAGGCAACACGTGGCAAGGATTACATTTTTGTTTACACCGCGGCTGGCAAACCGTTCACCGTTGTGCCATCAAAAATATCAGGCAGCAAATTAAACGCCTATTGGTTTGATCCGCGTGACGGTAAAACTACAACCATTGGCACCATAGCAAACGCTAAGAAAAAATTCATCCCGCCATCAACCGGTTATGGACACGATTGGGTGCTGGTACTAGACGATGCGGCAAAAAATTATAAAAACATAGGCACCGAGTAATTGCGTGATTATTTAAGGAGTACCGAATCTCTCATATATGAAAAAAGCATATATCTTTCTTCTTTTGCTTGTGCTGGCAATCAGCGCAGGGGCGCAAAAAAAGTCGAAATACCAGGTTGTTAATTTTCTTAACAGCATATCGGGCAAAAAAACATTGTCGGGCATACATAATAATGAACCTAATACAAATCCTGCACACTGGACAAATAAAGTAGATTCCGTTACCGGGCATTTCCCGGCTTTATGGAGCGGCGATTTTTTATATCAGAAGGAGAATATTGATAACCGCCAGCTAATGATAAATGAAGCTGTGCGTGAATGGAAAAAGGGGGCTGTGATCAATATCATGTGGCATGCCTGCAACCCCGCTGCCGAAGAACCCTGTGATTGGGACAATGGTCATGGCGTATTAAGCAAATTGAGTGATGAGCAATGGAAGCAGCTAACCACTGATGGCAGCGAACTGAACAAAATATGGAAGGCGCGTGTGGATGAGGTTTGCTTTTACCTGCAGCAATTAAAAGACAAAAACATAGAAGTGCTTTGGCGCCCTATGCACGAAATGAACATAAAGGCATTTTGGTGGGCCGGTCGCCCGGGCCCTGAAGGCACCATAAAGCTTTACCAGATGTTGCATGATTACATGGTCAATAAAAAGAAACTAACCAATTTGATATGGGTTTGGGATATCCAGGATTTAAATACCCTCGCCGCTGATGCCAAAGCCTACAAACCTGCCCAGCAATATTGGGATGTAGCCGCCCTGGATGTATATGACCGGTCTGGCTTTACCGACGAGAAATACAAGATCATGCAGCAAGCCTGTGATGGCAAGCCTATGGCTATAGGTGAGTGCGATGTGTTTCCGAGTGCTGAAACTTTGCTTGCTCAACCCAGGTGGACTTTCTTTATGGTGTGGGCCGACCTGGAATTTAAAACCAATACAATAGAGCAGATAAAGGCCATTCACACTGCACCAAATGTGATCACACTTGATAAAATGCCGGGTTGGAAATAATAAATAAATCAGATTTTATAACGAGATGAGAAAGATCCTATTTTTAATACTTGTAATACTGGCATACCAGTCAGCGGAAGCACAGTTTAGTGTAAGCGCCAATCACCATTATATATTAAAGGATGGCAAACCATTTTTTTGGATGGGCGATACGGCCTGGGTGCTTTTTGCAAGGCTGACCAAAGAGGAAGCGGACACCTATCTAAAAACCCGCAGCGAACAGGGGTTTACTGTAATACAGGCTGTAGCTTCTGGTTTGCATAGCACACTGGCAGCTAATGTTTATGGTGAAAAGCCATTTATTAACGATGATCCGTCCACGCCAAATGATAAATATTTTCAATTGGTGGATTACGTGATCGATAAAGCCGAAGAATACCACCTTAACATAGCACTATTCCCGACATGGGCCTCCGGGCCGCAAAGATACAACGAAAAGAATGCAGCCGAATATGGAGCATGGATAGGCAACCGGTACAAAAACCGTACAAATGTGATCTGGATATTGGGCGGCGATAATTTCCCGGAACCTAAAGATATCCCTTACTGGAACGCCATGGGTATGGCGATCATGAAAGCCACTGACGGTAAAGCCGTGATCAGTTACCATGCAAAGCCGAATAATTTGGGATCAGCAGAATGGTTCAGGAATGAGGCCTGGTTTAGCTTCAATGTTTTTCAGAATGGGCATTGCCGGGACGAGCCTATCTATGATAAAATGCTGGCGGCTTACAAGGCCTTGCCATTAAAACCCGAGATAGATGCGGAGCCTATTTATGAAGATCACCCGGTATGTTTTGATGTGCACAACCAGGGGACTACAAACGCTTACGATGTCAGGAGCTATGCTTATCTCGATTTGTTTTCGGGAGCTTTCGGGCACACTTACGGATGTCATGATGTTTGGCAAATGTATTCGCCAAAACACGAACCGATAAACGGCGCGCATTATTTCTGGTACGATGCCCTTAAACTGCCCGGCGCCAGTCAAATGAAATTCGTAAGGCAATTGATGGAATCGCACCCGATAACAGACCGTGTGCCGGATCAATCGCTTATAGTCGAAAATAATTACTTCCCGGCCGACCGCATACAGGCTACCAGGGGTAAAGACTATATTTTTGTTTACACTGCATCCGGCAGGCCATTTACTGTTTTGCCGGGCAAAATAAAAGCTGCAAAACTGAATGCCTGTTGGTTTGACCCGCGTACCGGCAAAGTGACACAGATCGGTATCATCCCGAATGAGAAAAGAAAGTTCACACCTCCATCAACCGGCTATAACCGTGATTGGGTGCTGGTGCTTGACGACCCTGCCAAAAATTATAAGATATAAAAGAAACAGGTGAAGGTTATAAAATGAGATCAACTGTAAAGCAAAATAAGTGATGAAGAAAATATTCGTATTAATCCCGGTTTTAGTCTTTGATGTTTTTGTAAATGCCAGCGCTTCCGGTCCTCGTTATTCCGACACCACGCGTAAACGTAACTGGAAACTGGTATGGAGCGATGAATTCAACTATTCCGGATTACCTGACCAGTCAAAGTGGAACTACGAAGAAGGCTTTGTACGCAATCACGAAAAGGAATACTACACTAAAGCGCGCAAAGAGAATGCAGTAGTGAAAGACGGTTTTTTGTACATCACCGGCATTAAAGAACATTATCGTAATGCTGCCTACAAAGCCGGTAGTACGGGTTGGGAAACAAAGGATTCTGTAGCCGATTACACCTCGGCATCAATCAATACGCAAGGGAAAGCTTCGTGGAAATACGGGAAGATAGAAGTGAGGGCAAAATTGCCTGCAGGTAAAGGAGTATGGCCTGCTATCTGGATGTTGGGTGATAACATTTCAAAAAAAGGCTGGCCGGAATGTGGCGAGATCGATATTATGGAAAATGTAGGTTTTGAGCCACGCAATGTATATGCTACAATGCATTACCTGGACCCCGTAACACAAAAGCATGGCAGCAATGGGAAGCATACGGAATCAGCCACTTTATCAACCGAGTTTCATATTTATACCCTTGAATGGGATAAAAAGGAGATCAGGGTTTACCTGGACAATACGCTTTATCAAACCTTCAATGTTGATGACGCGGGTAAAGGCAGGCATAATGGTTTCAGGCACAAACAATATATGCTGCTTAACCTGGCCTTAGGCGGCGATTGGGGCGGCCAGATAGATGACAGCATTTTTCCGCAGCAATATATAATCGATTACGTGCGGGTATATCAATAAATTAAAAATATTTCAGGTGGGTGAGATTGCCTGATTAGTTGACGGGGAGTGCCGGTGTAAAAACCGGTACCCTTATTAGTACTTGTTTATTCGGCCAATTATAAATTATATATCTACTCAAATGAATGACAAAACAATTTCCAGATCAAAGCTCCTGATCTCTGCTTTAATGGGCATCATGCTTTTCTTTTCCTCACAAATGCTGTTAGCGCAATCACCGGTTACCATCAGTGAGGTTGACCAGGTAATTCCTACGTATATGTCCGGTCCGCCAGACCCAAACCCCATGTTTTTTTTCGGGAAGGTATCACAGGGTGCCGAAGGACGTATCTATCCATATCCGTTATATGATAACCTGACGAATAAAAAAAGCGAGAAAAGCTATCACCTGGTATATCTTGAAAATGAGTACGTGAAGATCGGGATACTGCCTGAGATAGGCGGAAGAATATTTTCGGCGCTTGACAAAACCAATAACTACAATTTTGTTTACAACCAGCACGTGATCAAACCTGCACTTATCGGTTTGATCGGCTCGTGGATATCAGGCGGTATCGAATGGAATATCCCGCACCATCACCGGGCAAGCACTTTTATGCCGGTGCAGTGGAGCAAGGAGGAGCATGCCGATGGAAGTAAAACAGTTTGGGTAGGTGAACTGGAAGTAAGACAGAGGATGCGCTGGGCGGTAGGCTATACTTTGCGCCCCGGCAGCTCTGTGCTGGAATGCTCTGTCAGGATAATCAACCGGACGCCGATGGAAAATACCATGCTTTGTTTTGCCAACGTAGCGGTACATACCAATGAAAATTACCAGGTAATATTTCCGCCGAGTACCGAATGGGCTACGGGGCATAGCAAACGCGATTTTTATAAATGGCCTGTGGTAAATGGCAAGGATATGAGCTGGTATAAGAATAATACTAATTCGGCATCGTGGTTTGCGGTAAATCATAAGGAAGATTTTGTGGCAGGATATGATCATGGTGTTAATGCGGGTACCATGACCATCGCCAATCATCATATTGTACCCGGTAAAAAATTCTTTACCTGGGGAGTGGGCAATATGTGGGATAAGATACTTACTGATGATGATGGCCCATACCTCGAGATTATGGTAGGCGCGTATTCAGATAACCAACCCGACTATTCATGGCTGCAGCCTTTTGAAGAGCGCTCATTTGTGATCAATTGGTATCCTTTCCGTGGGATTGACGGCGTAAAAAATTCTAACCTGGATGCTGCTGTCAATCTCGAAGTAAAAGATGGTAAGGCAGGATTTGGTTTTTATACAACAAAGGCTTATAAGAACGCAACCGCAAGTTTAAAAGCGGGTGATAAAATAATCAGCCGGGAAGAAATATCGATAGACCCCGGTAAACCTTATTTTAAGCAGGTAACCTTACCAACCGGTATCGATGAACATAGTTTACGTGCAGCCATTACAGTTGACGGACGTGAACTGGTAGCCTATTCGCCTGTACAAATAAAACCTACCGAAAAGCCTGCAGGAGTGAAGATGCCGGTTAAACCTGATGACATAAAAAATAATGAAGAGCTGTTTTTGGCGGGGCAGCGTATCGATCAATTCCATAACCCTACGCTTGATGCCGACCCTTATTGGGAAGAGGTGCTTCGACGCGATCCGGGCGACGTAAAAGCCAATACCGGTATGGGTATATTGAACTTGAGAAAAGCTGAGTTTGGAACTGCTGAAAAATATTTTAACAAAGCAATTGACAGGCTTACTTTCCAGTATACTGATGCAAAAGATTGTGAACCCTGGTATTATCTTGGTGTAGCCCTAAAAGCACAAGGTAAAAATGATGAAGCCTTCACCGCATTTTATAAAGCCGCCTGGAGCCAGGAATGGAAATCTCCGGCATATTTTTCCCTGGCTGAGATCGCTTCATTAAAAGGGAACTATGAACAGGCGCTGGACCTGGTTAGCCAGTCCATTGATGCCAATGCGCTGAACGTACGGGCCTATGAACTTAAAGCAGCGCTATTACGTCATCTCAACAAACCGGAAGAGGCAGAAAAACTGCTTGCTTTTGCAAAAGAAAAGACCGATCCGCTGGATGCCCGCATCATGGCTGAAAAATGGCTTGCCTCCAAAAACAATAAAGATGCAGAAACACTCTTCAAAACATTGAATGAAAATCCGGCTACAGCACAGGAAATTGCTGCTGAGTACGATAATGCCGGGCTTTGGGGTGATGGCATTAAAGTGTTATCAGAAACCATCACCAAATCGCCTGATAAGGAAGCTATATCACCTTTGGTCTATTATTACCTGGGTTATTTTACCGAAAAACTGGATGATAAAAGCAAGGCAAAAGAATATCGCCGCCAGGCTGCGCTGCAATCGCCGGAATATGTTTTCCCGTTCCAATCCGAGGTGATTAACGTATTGAAAAGTGCGATTGCTGCTGATCCAAAGGACGGCCATGCGATGTATTATTTTGGTAACCTGTTATACGACTGGCAGCCCGAGGAAGCAATAGCATTATGGAAACATTCTGCAGAAGTCGATCCGAATTTTGCTATCACCTGGAGAAATCTCGCCATAGCACATTCGCATCAAACGAATGCCGGTTCACAGAAGGAAGCGATAGCCGACCTGGAAAAAGCTGTATCATTCCCTAATCCTTATCCTACCCATTTTGCCGAGCTCGACCAGTTATACCAGTCCGCCGGTACGCCAGTGGAAAAGCGTTTAGCAGTGCTTGAAAAAAATGAAAAAATAATAGTCCGCAATGACGAGGCACTGGGTAGTTTGATCAACCTGAAAACTTTTTCGGGCAAGCCTGCCGAAGCGATCACTTTGCTTAAAGGCCGAACATTCAGTATTTGGGAAGGCGGCAGTATATTCAATACCGGGCAGGCATGGGCCGATGCCTGTTTAGTTCGCGGACAGCAATTGTATCGTGAAAGGAAATATAAGGAAGCTATAGAAGATTTTCAATCGGCCCTGAACCCGCCGGAAAGCCTGCGTGCAGAGCAGAGGCATGATCTGCATAACACCCAGGTCATTTACTGGCTGGGCTGTGCTTACGACGCTGCCGGAGAAAAAGAAAAAGCAAAGGACGAATGGAATAAGATCGTATCAACAGACATATTGGCGAAAGGAGCCGGAGGAAGTGCCTACCGGCGCAGCAGTATGTTAGGAAAAGAAGAAGAACACTATTACCAGGCGCTGGCCAAACAAAAATTGGGGGTTAAGGATACCCAGTCAACTTTTAATGAATTGGTGACCATAGGTACTTCCCCTGCAAATCAGACAGAGCGTGCGTTGAGGGAAAATCAGCAGGCAGATGAGCGCAAATCGCCGCATGAACGCGAAGCAA
>JBEHXM010000170.1:0-8994 GCA_048498695.1 Bacteroidota bacterium | reverse complement strand
GCTAGAGCGCTTGCATGGCATGCAAGAGGTCATCGGTTCGACTCCGATATTCTCCACACTCATTATCAAGGCTTTACAGAATTCTGTAAAGCCTTTTTTCTTTCAGGCAACACTCAGGTAACACAAAAATGAGTCTTTCCATTATCCATTCCAAATTCTTTAAAATTTCAATCAACTAGCTTTGATCACATTATCGATGATTATTTTACAAATAATTGGATATGGAAAATAAACAGATTGCTATCGGGATTGAATCCATAATCCTAAGGTGGACAGGTCGATCCTGCTCCCCGCTACATTGCTAAGGCGGCTGTTACAAGCAATTGCAAATACCTCTTTTTTGTTTGTTGCCAAACTAGACAAAAACGCAATTATCGTCTATATTGATAAGCCTTTATCGAATTTATGATATTGAAATGGGAATTGGGTATAAAATTGCATAGTAAAGACCCTTTAAACCCTGAAGTCAGCGGGTTAGCTGAATCCCAAGCAGCAACCTACATCCCATTCTCCGAGTACATTCATTAAACAAGATATAGGATGTAGCCCAGCAATGCCCCTCCTATAATCACAAATGCTGTATTCAGCTTTTTAAAATGAAAGCTTACCGCAAAACCAAGTACTGCGATGACAATCGTCTGCCAACTATTTATTGCGGATTGGCCCAGGTCGTAGCCTACAATCAGGATTAAAGCGATAGCTGTGACATTGACTGCATCCAGGAACGCAGAAAGGACTTTCGATTTCCGCAACCGATAGACAAGCGGATTTAGCAACCCTACAAATAAGAATGAAGGCAAAAAAATACCAAGCGTTGCCAATGCTGCACCGCTAGCGCCCTTCATTTGCCATCCAATAAACGTAGCTGATGAAAAAACAGGGCCTGGCGTAAACTGGCCTACAGCAATTGCGTCTGTTAAAATCTGTTGGGCTAGGAGTCCGGGTTTGACCAATTCCGAGTTTAAGAATGAAAAGAGTACATACCCACTGCCATAAAGAATTGATCCGACCTTCAGGAATATCCAGAAGATTTTCCAGTTTGTTGGCCTAACCTTTGCAGTCATAGGGATCGCAAAAAGCAATGGAATAAAAGAAACGAATTTGTCGGGGCGATTTTTAATTGCGTAAATACCCATACCAACCGCTCCAAGACCGAATAATATAATTACTTCATTAACCCCCGCTATTGCCAAACCCATGGCAGCGATTCCAACGATTGCCAGTTCCGTCGACTTAATGGCTTTCTTACTCAGCGTGATCATCAAAGAAGCAATTACGCCGATGATCGCAGGTTTTATCCCATAAATAAATGGTTCGACTTTGGGGGAGGTACCATATTGCTGATAAAGCCAGGCGAATACCCCGGTTATCAAAACTGCAGGAAGAATAAAGCATGCACCCGCCAGCAATAAGCCTTTCCATCCGGCACGTTCCTTGCCGCAGTGCAACGCCATTTCAGTTGAGTTTGGGCCAGGTATCAGATTTGTTGCGCCGATGAGGTCGATGAAATGTTCGTGGGTCATCCACATTCTTTTCCGTACTACCTCTTCTTCCATCATTGCAATGTGGACCATTGGACCGCCAAACCCGAGAGAACCCAATTTCAAAAAGACGATAGCGACTTCTTTTAGTCTATTCATAACGATGTCAGACGTAATCAAACAGCGCCATGAAACCAAAATCCATATGCAATTGCATGTGGCAATGAAACAACGATAATCCAGGGTTATCCGCAGTAAAATCAATGTCCATTTCCTGAAAGCCGCCAAGCATGGCAACGTCTTTGATAACACCCGAAGTCGGTTGTCCGTCGATGTTGGTTATTTCAAAACTATGGCGATGCAAGTGCATTGGATGTATGTCATCTGAGGCATTCCTCATATGCAGACGGTAGCGTTTCCCTTTTGTCAAATGAAACATCGGGTTCATGTTTATCATATCGAAAGCCACGCCATTGATAGTCCAGCGGTTGAATCCATGGTCAGCCGCTTGGTCTTTTGCAAATATCATATTGAAGATTTCATCTGGCTCTTGTGCTTTGCGTGAGCTATTTCCAAATTTACGGTAATCCCATTTATAAGGCTTAGGCGTTTCCCATTTAGGTTTACCCGATTGACCTTCATACTTAACTATTGTTCCCATTCCATTTTCCCTGTCGTCGTCTGCGAGATCACCCATGACCCACACACCAGGTTTTTTCATTTCAACAATTGCACTGATGCGTTCAGCAGTACCAAGCCAAAGCAAAGGAACTTCTGCCGAGTTAGGAACCGGGTTGCCGTCCAGTGCAATTACTTTAAAAGTGTGACCCGGCAAAGCCAGGCTCCTGATCTCACTCCCGCTGCCATTGAGAACATGAAAAAGTACCCGCTCGCCCTGCTTCACTTTGATCGGATCGCCATGACCAAGCTGTTTTCCATTGATGGTGAAAATTTTATATCCCACTTCAAACCCTTTGGGCCGCTCCGGATGTTCCTTTTCGGATTTTTCCTGCATTGCTGCCAATTCCTTAACGGGCTGCCCCGGTAGGAAATCCATAGCCATGTCACCGCCACGTTGAAAATACGGTTCGAACTCTTTCATCACGATGAATTCTTCCCGGTTGTATCCGGTAAGCGGGCTTTTTGGTTCAATATATACAGGGTCTACCTCACCGTTGTATTGCCCCATATTAAGATTTCCGCCCGCCACCAGGTGCGTGTGGTAAAAACGGAAACCAGAAGGTCCCGATTTGAACACTTGTCTTCGTTTACCATGAGCGGGAATATAAGGTGTGCCTTCTTCAGCAGAACCGTCAATATCGACCGGTAAAAACTGGCCATGCCAGTGAAACTGTTCCGGTATATCGGTATCGTTATAAATATCAACAACTACTTCTTGTCCTTCCTTAAATTTCAAAAGAGGACCGGGAAATTGCCCATTGTACGTTGTGGTCGAAATAATATATTGCGGGGCGACTTCGATTAGTCCCGTGCCAATTCTAATCGTATAATCCGCTTTCCTGGATGAGTCCCCGGTGCTGCCTTCACTTTGACCGAATTGGCCAGTTTGTGAATTATTGCTTTTGCAGCCGTCGAGCAGCATCGCACCTGAAAGTCCGGTAAGCGCAGTGAGCGCTAAACCAGTTCGGATAAAGGTTCTGCGGCTGGATGTCCCGTTGGATTGTTTGGCATTTTCAGGATCGTTTTCCATTGCAATCGTAGATGGTATTATGTTTGGTTTTGAATAATTCGCGCATCAGCGGAATTCCTGCCTGCACCGTAGATGAGTAACAGGACCAACAATAAAGTCATAGCAAAATCGGTACGGTATTCGTGTGCAAACGACCAAAATCCTTTTGCACCCAGAATCGGCAGCTTGGTGGTGATAAATGCGGTGATCATGATGATTAGAGGTGGCACTACAGCGAAGCGCGTAATAAGGCCAATCAAAACCAACAAGCCGCATATTATTTCAAACGATCCGGTAAAGTGTGCCCAAAAATCCGGTGACGAAAATCCGATCTTTGTAAATCTCCCGCCGCCAATATCTTCCGGCCGTACAAATTTCTGAATACCCTCCGAGAGAAATATTAAACCGACGGTAATCCGGCAAAGCAAGAAAGGGTAAGGTAAAGTGAACAATAATTTTTTCATACTCACTAATTTGCTCAAATTTCGTTTAACAAATAATCATTTTATATCTCGCAGGAAACTTTTACCTCCTTTAAACTACCCGAAAAAGCTATGTGGTTTTTACTCCAAATACATACCCAACTAATGCCGTCACCCCCATTGCGATCGTACCCCAAAAACAAATTCGGATAATGCCCCTGGCAATATTTGAGCCCCCCGCTTTGGCTGCAATACCACCGGAAATTGCCAAAAAAACAATTGAAAATACGTATAGATAAACAACCATATTGTTAATAGGGAAAAACAAAGTAACCAAGAAAGGTAAAATACCCCCGGTTACGAAGGACGCGCCGGAGGCAAGACTGGCGATCAACGGCTGTGGCTGTGAAAATTCATTAATGCCCAATTCATCTTTTGCATGTGCTTCCAGTGCATTGTGCTCGGTTAATGCTGCAGCTACCTGCAAGGACAATTTTTCATTTAACCCACGCTTTTGATAAATTTTAGCAAGCTCTTTTAATTCTATTTCCGGAATATTTTCTAATTCTTTTTTCTCCCGTTCCAGATCTGCGGTCTCAATATCAGATTGCGAACTTACTGATACATACTCACCGGCTGCCATTGAAAGTGCTCCGGCTACGAGTCCAGCCAAAGCGGCCAAAATGATCGGGGTTCTGTTGTTGCTGGCGGCAGCAACGCCGATCGCGATGCTAGTGGTGGACAGAATGCCATCATTAGCCCCAAGCACAGCCGCCCTTAGCCAGCCGCTTCTATTTGTATAGTGTTTTTCTAATTCCAAAATATGGTGATTTTATATAAATATCAGCTATAAATTTGAAGCAAATCGGGAGCGAACGAATATTTCTTCAATATTACTTCAATATTTAAATCTAATTTACTCCTGGAATTTGAAAAATAAATATGATAACGATCACTCCTAAACGAAAAGATATCACACATCCAATTCGCAATAAGAAATATTCATCTACTATAAGGCTATGGCACTGGCTGAATGCTTTGGTTATCACGGGCTCACTGCTTACCGTATTGCTTCATTCCACGATCATGGGGGCGTGGGACAATGGCAAGTTAATAAAATCGAATCTTGCTCAAAAGGGTGTCAGCGTCACCGATGACCAGGCACGTTCTGCAGCTCATGAAATAAGCGACAAGGCCTGGGCAGTTCATACTTATTTGGGCTATGCTTTAGGCGTGTTATTTTTATTCAGACTGATCATTGAATATTTCCAGTTGACCGACCAGGTGTTGATCCGCAAAATGAAAAGCGCATACAAACAATATTATGTTGTTAAGAAAAATCGTGAGCTGTCCCGCCACGAGTTTTGGATAAAAACCCTATATGCCATATTTTATATGCTATTACTTATTACAGTGATCACCGGGTTTTGCCTGGCCTTTGAAGACAATGTGCCTGCTTTAAAACATATGCACTTCATCAGAGAGATCCATCAATTCAACTTGTATCTTATACTCGCCTTTATTATTGTGCATTTAGCCGGGGTTTTCCTGGCGGAAAGGAAGGATAGCAAGGGTATTATTTCTGATATGGTGAACGGCGGAGCAGAGTAACAGCTAAAACCTGCGCCCGATAATTATTTTTACAATGGCCTTGTCTGTTGCCTGGGTAAAGCCATAACCAAAACCTGCATTCAGTTCCCAAACCGGATCAACATTCAGATCGGTAGCAACAAAAAGCTGGTGCTCCTGTTGCTGAAAACTATCATAATGGAAAAAAGGGCCGGTACTGCCATAATATTCCAACCCAAGCCCTACAACTTTTGTGATATTGTAACTCCCTTTTAAATTAGGCGAGAATATAAACCCACGGTTTTGATCCGGTCCTGCAAAACTTTTTTCCAAAGTTGGGTTAAAAGAAAGATACCATTTATCCCAGGTCTTATCAATAATGGGCCTTATTTCCAGCGTACTGGTATTTGGTGAAAATTCCTTTTTTTGAAACCCGAACTCGGTAGACAAACTCAAGCCAACCGGCCATTTCCAGCTCAGCGGTATTGCAACGCGTGGCCTGATGTGTGAACCAACATAGGCAGTGCGCCCTTCGCTCCCTATCGAGTTGAAAAAATAAAATCCGGTCTCAAACCATGGCGTCCAACCGTGTGTAATTTCAATAGTTTCGTGTTCGACATGATTGGTCGGCAGTTGCCCGTCTACAGACGTAGTTTTACTTCCATCAAATGTATAATTACTATGCAGTTCAAGCATGGTGTGGCCTTGCTCTACGGTTTCAGAACCATAAACCTGTATCTCATAATTGTCCTGGGCCATCAAGACCGAGGTAAGTGAACTAAGAAACAAGAACAAAAACGCTTTTCTGAACATGGCCACCAGATTTTTCACAAAGATTATTCGTAAAATTTGGAGCAATGTTGAAGATATAGCATGTGTAACAGGAATTATACTTCAGAATTACTACTAAATTCAACTTTACTTTTAAGTATAAATTCCTTATTTTGAAACTACTGATCATTGAGGATGAACGTTCGCTGAGGGCAAGTATCGAAAAATATTTTACCGAAGATGGAAACATTTGTGAAGCTTGTGCCGATATGACGACAGCTATGTATAAAATTGGCCTTTACAACTATGATTGCATTGTCCTTGACCTGGGCCTTCCTGATGGCGATGGCCTGAAAATACTGCAGCATTTAAAAGATATGGGCAAGGATGACAGCGTTGTGATCATATCCGCCCGGAACTCATTGAATGACCGTCTGAAGGGCCTTAATTTGGGCGCAGATGATTACGTGATCAAACCCTTTCACCTGGCCGAGCTAAAAGCCCGTATCATTGCTATTCTTCGCAGAAAGTCCTTTAACGGAAATAATAAAATTGAATACGAAGATATCAGTGTCGACCTGAATGCAATGGAAGTTAAAGCTGCGGGGCAACTGATCACGCTCACACGAAAAGAGTATGATTTGCTGATCTATTTCATAGCGAACAAGGGTAAGGTGGTCACTAAAAATGCCATCGCTGAACACTTATGGAAAGATAATATTGACCAGGCGGATAGTTTTGATTTTATTTATACGCACGTTAAAAACCTGCGCAAGAAAATTCAGGAATGCACCGGCAAGGATTTTTTTAAATCGGTTTACGGTATGGGCTATAAATTCTACTGACTATGAAGCTTGCCGCACGTTATAACAAAGCCAGTATGATTATCTCCATTTGCATATTGCTTTTGGGCGGGGTTATCTACTTTGTTGCTATCTCGTACTTTTCGGATAACCAGATCGACCGCGATCTGAAGGAGGAAATTGATGAGGTGGTTGTTTATGTGGGAACGCATCAACATCTACCCAAGCCCTATGAATTCGATGAGAACCAGGCTTATTTTACACCAATAGGGCACCAAACCCAGGCATTACGTTTTACGGATACCCCTTTTTATGAATCACAGAGTAAAAAAATGAGACCCGGAAGAGCCGCTATAGGTATGGCGCAGTTAAGCGGTCTCAATTACCGGGTAATGATCATTGAATCAAAAGAAAGTACCCAATACCTGATCCAGGTGATCGGCCTGATCACAGCCATTCTAACCATTTTGTTATTGACTGCGCTTTTTTTTACCAACCGTTTTTTACTTCGCGGATTGTGGAAGCCGTTTTACCACCTGCTGCACCATCTCAAATCATTCGACGTCAGTTTGAAGGTGGTCCGGGAACATGAAAATTTACAGGTCGATGAATTTCGTGAACTTCAGCAAGCGATTGACGTGATGGAGGAAAGGGCGGTCAAAGATTATCAAAGCTTAAAAACCTTTACCGAAAATGCCTCGCATGAAATGATGACCCCGCTGGCGGTTATTAATTCCAAACTCGACAATTTAGTTCAGGATGAATCAATGACTGCCAGTCAGTTTGAGCAATTGCAGGATATTTATACAGCCAGTGATAAATTATCGCGGTTAAATCAATCGCTTTTATTGCTGGTGAAAATCGAAAACCACCAACTCAATGAGGTTGAAGAGATTAACCTTAAATCAGTTATTCAAGATAAACTCAGTCAATTCCAGGAAATCATCAACGCAAAACAGTTGCTGGTGAGTGACTTTCTTCATGACAAATTAATCACAGCTAACACCTACCTAATCGATATATTGATCAATAATCTATTGAGTAATTCTTTACGGCATAATATGAATGGCGGGCAGCTTCGGCTTGACCTAAATGCAGATCGATTAATTATTGCAAATACAAGCAGTTCAGAAGCATTAGATACGTCTCATATTTTTGAACGTTTTCAAAAAAGCAGAACATCTGAAGGCTTAGGGCTTGGGCTTACCATAGCACGTAACATTTGTGACAATTATGGGTATCAGCTATCTTACCAATTCAACGAGTCATTCCATAGCTTCATTGTAACATTTTAATTATTGCCAGGGGATGCTTTACCGATTTGTGCGACAAATTCATCAGGCGAAACTCCCGGAAAACCATCCCATGTTTTCAGTATTTTGCCATTTTCATCAACCAATAACGTAAAGGGGAATTTTCCTTCGGCGTTATACTTATCTGCCAAAGCCTCATTCAGCTTTACCTGTTCTTTGCTCAGTTGGTTCTTTTTCTGGCGCGGAAAGTCAGCGCGAACCAGCACCAAATGATCTGTCGCATAGTTTTCAAATGTTTGCGACTCCAGTATCTCCTTCCTCAGCCGGATACAAGGCCCGCACCAGTCGGAGCCTGAAAAATTAATGAGGATCAGCTTGTGTTGCTGCCCTGATTCTTTTTTTGCTATACTAAAATCTCCCAACCAGGTAACACCTGTTGAGAAAATGATCATCATATAAATTGCTGATAGCTTCATCCTGATACTATTTAAAACCTAAACTAATTGATACTACATCCGATACCAGGTCTGTAGTTTGTGTATAATGCCCGTACCTTATTTCGAGTTCATGCAGGCTCTGCCATCCAAATACGCCTTGGGGCGGCGCAACTCTGAATCCAACCCCATAAAAACCGCTTTGAAATTTTGAGTATTCATAATTACTGCTGTAATACTGGTCGGTAGGACTATGTGCCTCATAAGGCGCAAAATACTTCGCAGCAGATTGATCGTAATACCGGTAAAAAGGCGATATGGAGAAGAATGGTGTGATTTTATAAGGCACTTCTATTCCTATCGTATTTGATCTTATTCCCCAATTGTCAAGATAATACCGGTAATAACCACGCAGAATAATATTATCACCTAAAAAGTAATTCAGCCTGACACCCAACGGTAATTTGAAGCGTGAGGAAGGCAGCTTTTCAACCGTGTCCTTCCCCGTGTTAAAATATACGCGATGGAACGGCAGGCTGAGATAGCCCTGTTGCCCTACAACGTCACCCAA
>JBEHXM010000169.1:0-9040 GCA_048498695.1 Bacteroidota bacterium | reverse complement strand
GGCTCAGCGCCAATAGAAGACATTAAAGTTGACCTGCAGGCCAGGATGTAAGGGTGATCCGTTACTCCGAGGTTTTGTTGATGAATGCTGAAGCGGCCAATGAAACAGGCAACACTACACTTGCGCTTGCATCGTTAGAAAAAGTACGGGCACGGGCACGGGCAGGCAACAACGCCGTACTGCCTCCGGTAACTACTACTGTACAAGCTACTTTACGTTTAGCCATATGGCACGAGCGCCAGGTTGAACTGGCAATGGAAAGCGATCGTTTCTTCGATGTGGTGCGCCAGGGACGTGCACCAGAGCTGTTTAAAAATAGGGGTTTTAAAGCCGGTAAAAACGAACTGCAGCCAATCCCTGTATCTGAAATAACATTAAGCGGTGGTTTACTAAAACAAAACCCAGGCTATTAATTATAAAAAAATATTTTATGAAAAAGACAATACATAAATACATGATAACCGCTATGCTGGTAAGCATAGGATTATCATCCTGTGTAAAAAAGTTCGATCCGAACAGCTATAAGCCCGAACTGAATATCAGTGGTTATACCAGCCCTGATCAGATAGAGCCTGCAAACCTGGTTTCGCACTGGAATTTTAATGGTACCCTGGCCGATTCGATATCGAAGGTTGCCGGGGTGGCAACAGGCACAAGCTTTAATGTGGGCCTTAAGGGCCAGGCCTTACAAGGTGCAAATAACGCCTATGTGGTGAGCAATGTACCGGCCGCAGTACAAAATATCCATAGTTTTACGGTAAGCACCTGGGTTAAAACTCCATTGAATACCGGTGCTTTGGGGCTTTTGGATATCGATAATGATCAAACCGGCGGCCCTGGTTTCTGGGGTAGTTTAGCTATATTTTTTGATAATGGTGGTGATGAAAATACCGGCGTACTTAAAATACATGCTTTTAACAAAACCGGTAGTCCTACAGGTGTGGATGCCTGGCTTGGTGGTTATTCGGTTACAAACCCATGGGGTGGGTGGGTAAACGTTACGGTAAGTTATGATGATAGTTCATCAACATTTGTAGTTTATTACAACGGCTCAAAAATAGGTACAAGTACCGTAGCTGGTTTTGCCCCGCTTAACTGGACAGCGGCTAAGAAAATGGTTTTTGGAACATTGCAATTCCAAACCACACCTTCGCTTACCGCCAATACAGGTGCGCAGGATTGGGCTACCTATCTGCCCGGCGAACTGGACGAGGTAAGAATATATAATAAAGTATTAACCAGCACTGAAGTGAACGCGCTTGTTGCGCTTCAGCATAGGGGAAAATAAAAGTTGATTGATTTAGGTTGAGGTTGTTTGTCCGTCAACTGGCGGGCAGCAACCTTTTTTAATGCCGATGTGTAATTTGGCAGTTTGATATGATAGTTGAGGGGATGAGCAAATTAAAATATGTTATGGGTATAGTGCTGCTTTTGGGACTCTTTGCCTGCTCAAAGGAAAAGAAGGTACCAACACCCTCGCCGGTAATAACACCTGCTTCCTTTGCCTATTCCGGGTTAAAAGTAAATGGCGTTTTCAACGGGTTCAATTACAAAAATGTCAATACCAAACCGGTGATCAAAATATCCTTTTCGGCAGCAGTGGATCATAGCTCAGCGGCTAATAGTATAACGTTTAGCACCAAATCGGGTACAGCTATTACCTTTACCACTACTTATGAGAATAAGGACAGCACTATCGTTGTCACCCCAACAGCGTTGCAGGCCATCACTCAATACAACTTATCGGTTTCAACCGGTCTTCAATCATCGGCAAAAGGCAGCCTGCAAACAGGCGTTAATGTACAATTGACCACGGCTATTGATACCACCAACAAATTTCCGGTGATATCAGATAACGCTTTGTTAGACCTTGTTCAGAAACAAACTTTCAAATATTTCTGGGATTTTGGCCATCCCATTAGTGGTTTAGCGCGTGAGCGTAATAGTTCCGGTGATATCGTCACCACGGGGGGCTCAGGGTTTGGAATTATGGCTATTGTGGTGGCTGTCAATCGCCAGTTTATTACCCGGACTGATGGTTTGGCAAGGATGCAAAAGATCGTCGGTTTTCTTAAAAATACTGCCCAGAAATTTCACGGCGCTTTTCCGCATTGGATGAATGGCGCTACGGGTGTTGTGATACCTTTCAGTACGCAGGATGATGGCGCCGACCTGGTTGAGACCTCCTACTTAATGCAGGGATTATTAACCGCGCGCCAGTATTTTAATAGCGCAAGTGCAGATGAAACTAACCTGCGGGCTGATATCAACTCAATATGGAACGGCGTGGAATGGGACTGGTTCCGGCAAAATGGTCAGAACACGCTTTACTGGCACTGGAGCCCAAATTATGGCTGGTCGACAAACATGCAGGTAAATGGCTGGGACGAGGCTTTGATCACCTACGTGATGGCAGCTTCATCAACCACTCATGCAGTACCCAAAGCTGTTTATGATAATGGCTGGGCATTGAATGGCGCTATAAAAAATGGCAATACCTATTTTGGGATAAAACTGCCATTAGGACCGGCACAAGGCGGACCGTTATTTTTCGCTCATTATTCGTTCCTTGGTATCAACCCAAATGGATTATCTGATGCCTACGCCAGCTACGATGTGCAGAACAAGGCACATGCCATGATCAATTATAATTATTGCGTAGCCAACCCGAAAGGCAACAGCGGCTACAGCAGCAATTGTTGGGGTTTAACGGCAAGCGATATCCAAGGCGGTTATACAGCAAGCTCACCCACAAATGATGTAGGGGTGGTCGCACCTACAGCCGCTATATCATCATTGCCTTATACGTCCACCCAATCTATGGCGGCGCTGCGGTTTTTTTATTACAAACTGGGCGATAAAATGTGGGGTCAGTACGGCTTTTACGATGCTTTTGATCTGAACGACGTATGGTTTGCCGATTCAACACTGGCTATTGACCAGGGGCCGATAATTGACATGATCGAAAATTACCGCAGCGGGCTGCTCTGGAATTTATTTATGAGCTGTCCCGAGGTAAAAACAGGCATGAAAAACCTGGGCTTTCAAAGCCCTCATTTATAAATGATTAAATAACCTGCCGGTATTATGGCAGAGAAAAATAAAGTTAACAATGAAAAAATTTATACTCCCGCTTTTAATTATACTGTCTGCAAACAGCTTCGCGCAAAAACCTTCAAAAACAGTTGAAGATGGCATTAAACCGGTTGGCATTATCAAAGGATTGACCGACAGCGCCCTGCTGGATGTGGTGCAGCGCCAAACATTCCGCTATTTTTGGGATTTTGGCCATCCCACCAGCGGTCTGGCCCGTGAACGCAGCAATGTGGCTTATGATTACGGGAACGAGGTGGTAACAACCGGCGGCTCCGGGTTCGGGATCATGGCACTGATCGTAGCGGATCATCGCAAATTTATCACCCATGAACAGGCTGTTAACCGCATGTTGAAGATAGTAGAGTTCCTGTACAAAGCCGATGCCTTCCACGGTGTATTCCCGCACTGGTTGAACGGCGAAACCGGCAAAGTGATCCGCTTTGGACGTAAGGATGACGGCGGCGATCTGGTAGAAACATCCTACCTGTTTGAAGGCCTGCTTTGTGCGCGCCAGTATTTTACAGGAAATGATCAGAAGGAAAGGCATATCCGCGATGTGATCAACTGGATGTGGAGCGAAGTGGAATGGAGCTGGTATACGCAAGGTGGCAGGGATAACCTTTACTGGCATTGGTCGCCAAATAATGGCTGGGTGATGGATTTCCCCATCCGTGGTTTTAACGAGTGTATGATCACTTATATCCTGGCCGAATCTGGTGAAAGATACCCGGTCAGTCCCGATCTTTACCGCAAAGGATGGGCGCAAAGCGATTTCTTCAAAAACGGAAAAACTTTTTACGGGTTCAAATTGCCTTTAGGGTTTGATTATGGCGGACCGTTATTCTTCTCACAATATTCATTTATGGGGCTCGATCCGAGAGGCTTAAAAGACGAGTATGCTGATTACTGGGAGCAAAACAAGAATCATACTTTAATTAATCATGCCTATTGCGTGGATAATCCTAAACATTTTAAAGGTTATGGAGAAAATTGTTGGGGATTAACAGCCAGTGATAACTTTGAAGGTTACAACGCCCACTCACCCACGAATGACCTGGGCGTGATCAGTCCGACAGCGGCTTTATCGGCTTTCCCGTACACACCTGAATATTCTATGAAGGCCCTGCGCCACTTTTATTATGACCTGGGCGATAAAATATGGGGAGAGTATGGTTTTACCGATGCCTTCAGCGAATCACATAACTGGTATGCCAAATCATACCTCGCTATTGACCAGGGGCCAATTGTGGTGATGATCGAAAATTACCGCAGCGGCCTGCTCTGGAAGTTGTTTATGAGTTGCCCGGAAGTACAGCATGGTTTGAAAAAGATCGGGATGCAAAGTCCGGCCCTCGCAAAAAATTAATTTTGGTCGCTGAAAGATTTGACAACTTTCTAAAAGTTGTCAAATCTAACCGGGAAAATGTTAATTTACACCGACGTTGTATTTTAACATTTGCTATGAAACCAATAAAAATATTTTTAACCGGGATGCTGGGTCTTTACCTGGCATTTCCGGCTTTTTCACAAACTCAAGATCTTTCTAAATTCGACAGGGGAAGCTTTATCAATAAAAAAGACACCCTGCCTTATCGTATCCTGTTCCCGCAAAATTTTGACCCTGCCAAAAAATATGCAATGATTTTGGTGTTGCACGGTGCCGGTGAGCGTGGCAATAACAATGAATCGCAGATGAAGTATGGTACGCAGCTTTTTCTTAATGATACCATTCGTGCAAAATATCCTGCTATTGTGGTCTTTCCGCAATGCCCTGCTAATAGCTTTTGGAGTAACGTGAAGATGGGAAATGATGCCTCCGGCAAATTGACCTGGACTTTTATCGAAGGCGGTGATCCGACGGTTGCTATGAAAGGTTTATTAGGCCTCATTGCACAGTTTTTGGACAAACCTTATGTAGATAAGCACCAGTTATATGTTGGCGGGCTGTCAATGGGTGGTATGGGCACATTTGAGCTGCTAAGGCGCAAACCCGACCTGTTTGCCGCTGCCTTTTCCATTTGTGGTGGTGATAATACATTAAATGCAAAAATATACGCTAAGAAGGTACCATTATGGATATTCCATGGCGAAAAAGACAGCGTAGTGCCTTTTGACCACTCGCAGGTAATGGTGAATGCTATCAAAGCCGCTGGCGGTGACCCTAAATTTACTGTATATCCCAATGATGATCACAACAGTTGGGATGATGCCTTTAGAGAACCGGATTTAATACCGTGGCTGTTTGCACATAAGAAATAAAATAGAACAACTTGTCATGTTGAGCGATAGCGAAACATCTTCTTCGCCTTGATCTGCTGATGATTTTAATGAGAGAGTTGTTAACGCTAACCCGTCGACACATCATACAAAACTTGTCATGTTGAGCATAGCGAAACATCTTCTTCGCCTTGCTCTTCATTATGAGGTCGTAGAAGATTCTTCACTGCGTTCAGAATGACAAGCAAATTTCGGGAATAGGGATCAATTATTTTCGCCCGGTTTCTTCTCGTTTTCCTCAGATGCCGGAGGTATTGACTTAGTAACCCCTGCTTTAAACTTAGGTTTAAAACCTAAAGCAGGCTTTGGCGCCGGTTGCGCTTCATCAGTATCTTTTTTTTCTTCAGTTGGGGTTGGTTCTGAATTAGTATCCGTTTCAACTGATTTTGTCACCCCAGCTTTAAAGCGTGGCTTAAAACCAATATTTGGCGGTGGTGCTTGCTCTGTATTCTCAACCGGTTTTTCAGGCTCTGCAGACTCCCTTGATGCCGGTTCAGCAGGCTTTGTCACTCCCGCTTTAAATCTTGGCTTAAAACCAATATTTGGTGGTGGAGTGCTTTTTTGCTCAGTATTTTCCAGCTCCGGAGTAGTGTCAGGTGCTGGTTCAACAAGTTTGGTAACCCCGGCCTTAAACCTGGGTTTGAAACCTACCGTTGGTGCAGGTGCAGCCTCTTCCTTATTTTCTTCTGGCTGAGGGGTTTCTTCAACAGGTTTGGTAAGCCCTGCCCTGAATTTTGGCTTGAAACCGATATTAGGTGGTGGCGATGACGATTCTATTAAGCTTTCGGTTATGGTTTGTTCGGCTAGTGTGTTTTCTATCACCACTTTCTCTACTTTAGGCTCCAATGGTGCCGGGAAACGCAGCCTTAATTTATTGAACCAGTATTTTTTGGTATGGTCGAAACTCTTTTCGCCCATCTGTTCAAAGTGAATTTTAAATTCAGAAAACAAGCCAGGCTCACCCTGCTCCAAAGCAACGAGGTCTATCTTTTTCTTCTTAAAAAATTCTTCAAAAACCATTTTCTAAACCATTATGTCATTTCGATGAGCAGCGAGGGTATTGATCTGGGGCGAAGAGAAATCTTATACTCCATGCATTTGAGCCCAGGTTGCTTGGATAAGATTTCTCCTTACGCTTACGCTCAGCCCACCGCATGTACGTCGAAATGACATTGAAAGTTAATATTTAATATCTATATCCAAGCCAAGCTTATTAAAATGTATGCCTTTGTCGGTTTGTGTCCAGTCAGCCCGTTCTTCCTCGGTAGCATTCAATAACTTCGGGAAAAAATCCAGCGGAAAAGCTTCGCTTTTACCATCGGGTTTTTCAATAAAAAGCAGCCCGTTGGCAAAAGTCACCTTTACTTTTTTTTCTTCCTTACGTGAACTGAAAAGTGGCATAAAACATGATTTGATAGATTATTCGGATTTTCCAGGTTGCTGATCGCCAATTATTAATTCACTAATCTCTAATCAACTAATCTCTATTCAGCCATATTATGATACACCGCCTGCACATCGTCATCTTCCTCCAGTTTGTCTATCAGTTTCATTACATCGGCAACCTGTTCCTCGGTAACCTCATGGAATGATTGCGGTACGCGTTCCAGCTTGGCAGATTTTACTTCGATACCTGCTTCTTCCAAAGCTTTCTGCATTTTACCAAAATCCTCAAAAGCGGTATGTATAACCGCAATATCGTTTCCTTCTTCATCAGCCTCTACAAACAAATCTTCCAGCCCTGCATCGATCAGTTCAAACTCCAGTTCTTCCAGGTCGCGGTCACCAGGGTCAAATGTAAAAACAGATTTACGGCTGAAGATAAAATCCAGCGAACCTGTTTTACCCAAGGCTCCGTTCGTTTTTGTAAAATAGCTGCGCACGTTGGCTACAGTACGGTTGGTGTTATCGGTAGCAGTTTCTACCAATACAGCCACGCCATGCGGCGCATAGCCTTCATAAACTATTTCTTCGTAGTCCTTTTCATCGCGGCTCACTGCCCTTTTGATAGCAGCCTCTACACGGTCTTTCGGCATATTTACTGCCTTGGCATTTTGCACAGCCGTTCTTAAGCGCGAATTGGTGTTCACATCACCACCTCCGGCCTTTACCGCCATCACAATTTCCTTACCCAAACGGGTAAACTGCACAGCCATTTTGGCCCAGCGTTTAAATTTTCTCTCTTTACGGAATTCAAATGCTCTTCCCATATTTCTTAAAATCAATAGTCCATAGACTATAGTCTATGGATTCAGCTAATATAATACTTGTTTCTTTACTTTATAAAACCTTTATCCTTTTGCCTTTCAGCTTCTACCTAAATAATAGTTTTTAGGTTCGTCAGCATATCCTCCGTCATCGCCTTCAGATCATATTCCAGCTTCCAGCCCCAATCTTGTTGGGCATAGCTGTCATCAATCGACTTTGGCCAGCTATCGGCAATGGACTGCCGCGGATCACTATCTGCATAACTGATCTCAAAATCAGGCATTACCTTTTTAATTTCCTCCGCCAGCTGTGCTGGTGTAAAGCTGACTCCCGCCAGGTTATACGATGACCGTATGTTCAAACTATCAGCCGGTGCATCCATCAGCATAACTGTTGCCCGTATGGCATCGTCCATATACATCATTGGCAACGCCGTGTTGGCTGACAAAAAGCTTTGGTAACTACCTTTTTTCAATGCCTCATGGAAAATATGCACTGCATAATCTGTAGTACCACCGCCCGGGTTTGCCCGCCAGCCGATCAATCCGGGATAGCGCAGGCTGCGTACATCAAGCCCATATTTATTGTAATAATATTCGCACCAGCGCTCGCCCGCCAGCTTGCTAAAACCATAAACCGTGTTAGGGTCCATCACACAATATTGGGGTGTATTTTGCTGGGGCGAATGCGGCCCGAAAACAGCAATAGAACTTGGCCAGAAAACTTTCTGAACTTTAAACTCCACCGCAAAATCCAGTACCTGTATCAGGCCGGTCATGTTCAGGTCCCAGGCAAGGCGGGGCTTTTGTTCGCCTACTGCTGATAAAATGGCAGCCAGCAAATAAACCTGTGTAGGCTGATGTTTATTGAATAGGTGGTGAAGATTATCCTTGTCCAGCACATTCACCAACTCAAACGGTCCGCTGTGCCTGATGGCATAAATTGGGCTGTTGATATCTGAGGCGATCACCTGTTCGGCACCATGTATAGCTCTTAAAGCATTGACCAGTTCTGTCCCTATCTGGCCATTAGCGCCGATCACTAATATCTTTTCGCTCATGCAAGTTAATATTGATGGGCAAAGGTAGATTTTTTTGTCTGAACCCGAATTGGCAGTTATCAGTAATTTGAAAAATTATAAATTATGTACATCATTTTTACAATTAAGGAAATTTTGACCGTATCCTTGATTAATAAATTAACATTCAGATAATTCGGAACCAAAAATGACTCATAAAAGCTAAAAAAGTCGGATATTTGAGGTTCAATTAATTACATAACAATTTAAAAACAATGAGGCTTTAAAGCTTCGAAAAAGAACACAATGAAAATCGCAGTTGTAGGTGCCACAGGATTGGTGGGCACTAAAATGTTGCAGGTTCTTGAAGAACGCAACTTCCCGGTAACAGAATTGATTCCCGTAGCTTCCGAAAAAAGTGTTGGCAAAGAAGTAACATTT
>JBEHXM010000168.1:0-9192 GCA_048498695.1 Bacteroidota bacterium | reverse complement strand
ATGATCTTCCGATCAAGGATCTGGAAACCATCGGGCTGGCCGCAGGCGGTCAGCTCCTGTTAAATGTCGATGACCTGAAAGCTTTGCTTTCAGGTCGCCGTACTGCCATGCTGGAATTGCATGACCTCGAAACCGATAACATCAAGATCAAATCCATTAATGCCAAGATCTCCCTAAAACCTAATGAGGCAGGAAAACTGGACTTATTGATTCACCCCATTTACCGCAAACCGGAGATACCGGATTTTCTTAACGAAACCGAGGCCCAGCAATTGCGAAAAGGTGAAGTCGCCAGTTTGCTAAAAATCACCCTCGATAATCACGGGAATAAAAAGGAGATGCTGGTCGAATATGACCCGGAAACCAAAGAATACATTGTATCGGATACTGATAAGATCCTGGCACCGGATATGGTTAATAATGAATTTCTGACCCCGGCCCAAAAGGAAGCCTATCGAAAAGGTAAGGAAGTGCAGATAGCCGACGGTACCAAATTCAATTACTCCGGTACAGATCATCACGGTATCCGCTCTAATAAACTACGGCTGGTTGCTTCCATATTGATCGATGGTGGTCTTTCCTATATGGTGTATAAAGGGTTAAACGCCCTATTTAATCAGAAACGGGAACAAAAATCAGCTGAAAAACTAAGTCCCGGATATCACCAGGCGCTTAAAGATATCGAGAACCAGCGTGGATTTAAACCACATGAGTTTGAACAATCCCAATCCCGTAAAGGACGTTAAGACTGATGGATGACCTTTTAACAAGGCTTGGCATTCCTGTGGAAATCCAGACCTTTTTTAATGTAACTACTGACCTTTCCTTTTACTATGGTGATCAATATGAACGTTTCGGCGCACGATTTCACATCGTCCCGTCCACACCGAACCTATGGTTTGCAGGAACTCAAAATGCAACACATTTGATCATTACCTATTCGGTTATGGAGGCGATGGCATTTATTACACTTAACCGCCATCGTTATCCACGGTTGGAGCAACTGGCGTTTGTGGCAATTGGCAACAGGCTATATGCCAGACAGGGCGAATGGATCAGGCAAAGTTTTCCAGGGCGTAAGGTTACACTGGTATTTGGCAAAGACCTGGTAGGACAAATCACCGATATAAAGTTAGCGGCCACTATTAAAAATATCCCGATCAGGATAATTTATAAGGATGCTGAAATCCATATTTATCGTGATAATTATTTACAGGTTTTCAAACAGCAGCAGGTGTCTTTGCATGCTTTCCAGGAGGCATTTGCCATTCGTCCCCGTTTCCGAACCGGCAAGCCGGTTCTATCATTAACCTTTTTAGATCAATTAAAACATGATACAGAACGATGAAATTCTTTTAAGGCCGGCAATGCTGTTCGCATTCCTGAAAGCCTTACCACTTATTTTATTGGCCATCACTTTTCTTTTGCTGGCCTGGTGGCTGTCCCCTTATTTTATTTTATTCAGCCTGGTGGTATGCGGTTTCGCCTGGTACAGGTTATTATACATCCGTAGTTTTCAATACCTGATCACCCATGAATATATCAGGATGACGAGGGGCATTTTCTTTAAACGGATCGACCAACTGGAGATGTTTAGGGTGAAGGACTACATCATAACCCAATCATTTATTTTACAGCTATTCAAATTGATGTACCTGACCTTGAAAAGTACCGACCCTGAAAACCCGATCATACAATTTCAGGGAATCCCTAAATCTACCATCATTGATACGTTAAGGGACAGGGTAATAGCTGCCCGAAAAAACAATAATATCTACGAATTAAATTAAAAAAATATTTGGACTATACTAATTATTTTAGTATTTTTAATTAATAATTTAGCGTCATGAAAGCCATTGTACGGAACATATTGTTAGCCTGTTTAATTACCACATTTGCCTTTTTCGGGGCAGTAGGCAGGAAACATACCAAAAGGACACCTGCTCAAAAAATTGAAGCAAGAAAGGAAACTTTGACCTGTTTATCGGTAGCCTTCTTAGCCTGCGGATTATGCGCCTGGAGATGTTCCGTACTCAATCGAAGGTTAAATGAAGATAGAGAATACCAGCGCAGGTTTAATGAATATATGCGCAGCTCTGCATTTAACAGGCATTATTGAACAATAATTGGTAATTTTACAACATCTTAAAAGCGGGCGATCTGCCCGCAATTTGTGATAAGGTTTAGGTTGAAAAGTCCCGGCGGCGAGCGTTAGGGACTTTTCTTTTTTACCACTTCACCTGCAGCTTATAGCTTTTTAAAGCGCTGAACAATTAACATTAAGCGATTCCCAATCACTATATCATGGAACAAGAATTAGAGATTATCGCCTTTGGAGCGATTCCCTTTGTTATTGACCGGGAGAAACAAGAATTCAGGCAATTTAACAGACCTGATAATATTATCAGGTTTAATGAACTGACGGAGAAAGATGGCTATTATTCAGCCAGGTTCAATACGAATGCTGGCTACCTCTCGACTGCGCGGTTGGTAACGGATACTCAAGACGATCATTTATTAGAGGTCTTTCTACCGGCGCCGATTCTTCATTCCCCGGAATCAATGACAGATGATTTTAAACACGACCTCAACACTTCGAGCAAAATCGAGGAATGGGGATTTTACCTTTCCGGTCGCGATACAGCGCTCCGTCTTTCCGGCATGTTGCCGCATATTGACCTGGCCGGAACCGATTTTACGATTGACTGGCGGCTGAAAGAATTAAGAGAGACAGAATTTCCCTGGAAGAACATCAGTTTAAGAAACATGGAAATGTCAGACAGTGGGGAAGAATATCTGTGTTTTTATAATACAGAAACACACGAGTTATTTGAACCGGACGAATCTCTATTTGAACTGCCCGAACACATAGTCGTATTGGAAATACCCAATGAAATAAAATTGGATCCCGTTGCAGCGGCAAGGGAATACGGAATCGGGGAAACCGATTTGTTAACCGATCATCCTATCCAAATGACCTCAGCTGCTAAAGTTACCCTCTTATCCGAATCCGGTCTACCCGAATTTATAGCAAACAACATTAAAAAACAGAGCGATCAGCAAAACCATGAAGAAAGAGGCCATAAACGTGGCCGATAATTACTCATCAATTTGATTTCTCGTAACAGCATTCAAAATGCATGGGGTAGACCTTATTCGGTCCACCCCCTTTTTTATTTCAATCTGAATTAATATGGAACTACAAGTATTGACCACGGAGGACTTAGAGAAGTTTCGTAAACAGCTACTGACCGATATTGAGAGTTTATTAAATGTAAAATATCCCAAAAAGTGGCTTAAAACCAATGAGGTAATGGATTTACTCGGAATGTCAGAGGTGACACTTCAAACATTACGAAACAAAGGTCTTTTGCCTTTTAGGAAACTGGGGGGTACCGTATATTTTAACGCCGAGGAACTTGATGAGTATATCCAAAAATTGGGTGAATAACCTAAGATCTATCTGATACTAATTACAAATTTAAGCGCAGTCATCGGACTGCGCTTTTTTTATGTTCAGGCTTTTTATCTGCAAAACGAAGTCGAACCACTGACCTTTATAAGAAAATTAGCCCACCCTTCTTAATGCGGCATTAATTGCCTCGGTAATAATGCTATCCTCTAAATCCGCTAAATAAATGCGTGTATCAGCCTGGGTTTCGTGACCCATTGCCTCCTGTATAATTTTAATATCCACATTGGCTTCGTTAAGATGACTTGCAAATCCATGTCTTAAAGCATTGGAGGTAAACTGTTTTTTCCAGCCCACGGCTTCCGCCATGGCTTTCGAGTCCTCATTAAAATCTTTTAATGCAGAATCTATCCGCACATCGATCTTTTTAGCGGTATCATGCTCTTTCATGATAAACGGGAAAATATACCCGGCATCCGACTGCTCGGGAAAATTTTCTAATATCTTAATGATTTTAACTGCAGAAGGATGGAGCTCAAAGTCATAATTTCTTTTGTTTTTTGACCGTTTATAAGCAATCCCATTGTTGACGAAATCTTCTCTTTTCAGCTTGAGCATGTCATTAAAATTCATCCCCCTCGCATAATACATAAATTGCATCATTAAATGAGAGCGATATATCCGGGTGTCTTTAGCCGGTTTAAGCCTTAGGATTCTCTCCCAATAATCTGATTTTATAGAGCGCTTTTTTGTCCTGATTCTTTTGTAGGCTTTGAACTGAATGAATTTTTTAGGGTGGTGCTCTTTATTACATAACCCGTCCGCAATCGCCAGGTTCCATATTCGGTAATAGGTGCGCAGGTAATGGCTTCGTGTAGATTCCGTAGTTCCGGAAATCTGCTTTTCATAGGCTTCATGGTCTGCTTTGGTAAAGGCCAAAAACATCTTGTCCTTGTCTTTAAGCAGCTTTTTAACGGTCAGTTTATTGTTGTAAAAGACGTTGGCATAGCCCGGATTATCTACAGAATCATAGTAATCAATTACGGATTGTATGTACGCTAAAATTTTGTTTGGCTTCTCAGGCAATGCCGATTGCTTAATTTGATTGCTAAGATTTGCCTTAATCTCTGTGTGAGTAATAGTCCGCCCGTTCTTGTCTGCCGTTTTAATCTCGTATTCGATATCCTCCACGATCTTTTTGATCTTGGCTGACAAGTCCAAATATCTAGGATGAGTGGTTAACGGTACGCCGTTCTTTCCATCCCAGTTCTCAGGAGAACTACTAAACGTAGTAGTGATATATTTGGGAACACGGTTTTGCGTCATTCTGATACGCACCTCGTGTTCTCCAATTACATAATTTTTATCGTCATCAATGATTACTCTGTAAGTCCAAAGGATTGGTTTTATAAGTATGTCCACAACATAATTTCTTCAGTTTAATTTGCATGCAAAAATGGATGCGACAGCGTTATCTTTTACCTCTGTGATAAAACTGTGATAAAACAAAAGTAGAGAAAAATCACTTAAAATCCCAAATAAATTAGCAAATAAATTTTCATAAAATATTGAATTACAGATATTTGTGGTAATTTACAATTATTTTATGTTTCTAAATTTCCGTATGGCATGCAAGAGGTCATCGGTTCGACTCCGATATTCTCCACCTGATGATCAGCCACTTACAAATGATGTAAGTGGCTTTTTTGTTAAAGGTAATACCAGACCACCGACTTGTTAGCGTTTGCCTGAATTTTTTTGCCAACACAGTCGGTTCTATATAATTCCTTTGTTGCCAAAGAGGGTATGGTTTTTAGTACTACAGTCGATAGCATGCTGCCACGACCGCCTTGTACACATTTAGAATCTAACTCGAGGATAAAATGAGAACGGTGTTTAAATTCATTATAAGGCAAGTTTGGCCAGATGTCCGTAGTTTATTTCTGGGGCTGACCAAAAAGAGTATAAAAAACTCCAAGATTTAGTTGGCAGTACCGCTCCATTGACCGGCAACAATTTTCCCTCTTCAATTGAGGGTAAATATTTTGATCTAATTGTCCATCGTTACCGTGTGCGAAGAAGTGTCATTTGCCTGCAAGCGAAAGTAAGCTTAACCAGTTTTCAACAAATGCCGGCCGCCTTTAGAGGCGAACATCCGGCCAATTCCGATCCATCCGGTAAGGTTCTGACGTTATGCCCATTGACTACGTCACTGGATGCGTAGACGTCGATGACTCCGCCATATTAAATAACAACTTCTTCAGCGCTTCAATTTAGTTCTGGTGTTCTTCCTGTTGATCTTTCTTTCCGCCCATAATCTCATGTTTCATCAAGGCCTCGCGGTCTGTTTTAGGCTGCTTTACCGGGTTCTGCAGATATTGTTTAGGATCATCTGCCGTTTCCTGTCCGCCGCCGATAAAAGAGGCACGTATACGGCTGAAATGGCCCGCGAGTTCACGCCTGACTGTGCCCCCTGTCTCTGTTAAAAATAAATAGGCGGCCGCGCCTACGGCTACCGAACCGATAATAATGCCTGCTATGAATACTTTATGGTCGTCTTTTTCAAATGGATTTTTCATGGTTTCGTATGGTAATATACTTTTTAACACCTGTAAATCACCAATTGTTCCATTAATCGAAAAGATATATTTTTACTTGTACTTTTACCACATCCACTCAGTTTATTTGTAAATGAACTTTCTATACTCTAAATCACTCTGTTCTCAAATTCTTAACGGGGTTAGAAAGCGCGGCCTTTATTGATTGGAAACTTACTGTTAATAGTGCCAGCATCATTGCAAGCACTCCTGCAACTGCAAACGTCCACCAGGTAATGGTGATGCGGTAATAAAAACTATCCAGCCACCGATTCATGAAATACCAGGCAATCGGACAAGCCACTAATAAAGAAATCAGAACCAGGGTTACGAAATCTTTTGACAGCAGCACTACGAGGTTCTCCACTGTAGCACCGAGAACTTTTCTAACCCCAAGCTCTTTTTTTCTCCGCTCCGCGGCATAGGCTGCTAAACCCAGCAAACCAAGGCACGATACAAATATGGTTATCGCGGTAAACACAGAAAGTAAAGTTTTAAGTTTGTCTTCACCGTTATACATCTTACCGAAGCTTTCATCAAGAAAAGTGTACTCCATAGGATAGTCGGCGTCATACCGGTCCCACACTTTCCTGATCTCGCTAATCGTTTTTTCGATATTTGAACCACTTATCTTCACAGCCACCTTAGAATAGGCCTGCGGGTAAATCTGCAGCACTGCGGGTTCGATTTTTTCGTGAAGGCTTTTGTAGTGGAAATCTTTAACCACGCCTATTACCGGCCCTGTTTTTAATGAGTCAGGCTTTCTCCATGTAGGCCACGACAGCGTTTTACCGATGGCCTGCTCGGCGCTGCCCAATCCGAATTCCCGAACGGCTGTTTCATTGATGATGTAAGCGCTTACATCGCCGCCAATATCTTTGGAAAAATTTCGGCCCGCAAGGAGCTTTAGCCCAAGTGTTTTAAGATAATCTTCATCAACCATCACCTGTGTGGCCCTTGTTGGCTTCAGTTCAGGCTTTTCCTTTACGGTCATTAAGCCATCGCCAAAATTATCGCCGGGGAAGCCATAGCCAATGGATATTGACGCTATTCCCGGGTAACGCATCAACTCATTCTTAAAGCTTGCATAATTCTTTTGCAGATTCTTACCCCGCATAGGAAAAAACAAAACCTGCTCCGTTCTGAAGCCCAAATCCTTATTGTGCATATAGCGCACCTGGTTAATGACGACAATGGCACTAATGATAAGAAGCACTGATAGCGAAAACTGTATTACCACCAGTCCGTGCCGCAGCCATGGCGTGCCTCCCGGTGTGGTGTCTGATATGCTGCTTCCTTTTAAAACTTTCACAGGCTGAAAAGCAGACAATACCAGTGCAGGATAGAAGCCTGCAAGTGTCCCCACTACTAAGGTGAGGGTCACTAATGAGAGGCCGACGAGTGGATTGCTTACCAAGTCAAATACGATGCTTTTGTCAGTAAAGCGATTAAGGGACGGCAACAGGAGCCATGTGGCGGCAATGGCAATAACCATGCTCATACCAGTCAGCAATATGGTCTCACTCACAAACTGTGCTATGAGTACAGTTCTGGTTGCACCAATAGATTTTTTAACACCTACTTCCTTGGCTCTCTTTAGTGACCTTGATGTGGCAAGGTTTACAAAGTTGAAGCAGGCGACGACTAATATAAAAACACCGATGATTGTAAAAGCTTTCACATAAGTGATGTTGCCCCTGGTTGACATATCGTACTTGAAGTCTGATGAATAGAGGTGAATCTGCCCCAGTGGTTGGAAATACGGCACATTGGCAGTCCCTTCGCCTTTCAGGAAAGGCTTTGAAAAATCTTGAAACTTTGCCTGAAGCTGACCTGCGCTGGTGCCGTTCTTTAGCTTTACATAGGTATTAAACGGATACCATTGCCAACTTTGCATACTATTGCCAGGGATACCCGCGGCGGCCAGGGGCATCAGAAAATTGAGTGGTAAGTGAAACTTTTCGTTGTTTTCCAACACTCCCTGCACATGCATTACATATTTGGAGAGCGTAAGTACCTTGCCAACGGGATTCCCTTTGCCGAAAAATTTCTCTGCCATAGCAGCGGAGATCACAATGGATTTTGGATCGCTGAAACCTTTTGCTGCTGATCCATAACGAAAATGGAGCGGGAACATCTCAAAGAAATTACTGTCTGCGAGGAATCCATTTTCTTCGTAAAGCTTTTTGTCGTTCGCTTCAACCAGTTCTGTTGAATTAAATGCCATTACACGCACCGCTTCCTCCACCTCCGGAAAGTTCTGTTTAAGTGCAACTGCAAATGCCGGAGGTGCTGTGGCTATAATATTATTTTCATCTCCTTTCGACTTTTGGTAAACGCGGTAAATATTTTCGGACCCGGGAACAAACTTGTCATATTGTTGCTCATCTCTGACAAATAAGCCAATAAGCAGGCAGGCGCTTAAGCCGATGGTGAGTCCTGCGATATTGATGGATGAAAAACCTTTGTGGCGTCTAATGTTTTTGAAGCCGGATCTCAGGATAGTCTGGAACATAATAATTTTTTATAGTTGCTATGACCAACCATGTACCAATGAGATTTATGATTGATAATCAGTGTATTATATTTAATTTACTTGGTTCATTTGTTCGAATGTGATACAGAGCTGTGCGCTTTTGATACAAAGTAAATCGTTCTGAGAAGCTATGTGTGAGAAATGATCCTGAAACACCTTTATGGGGCAACGAAGCCTTGAGTGGCTTAATATCAAGTCATTTTGTTAAAGATTTGAAACGATTAGTGAGTTTTTAGGGTTTCAAACCTTAATTTTTTTATCCTGACAGCGAGCCTCTTAAATCAATTTTTCTATGCGCAATTTGTACAGGCATTAAATTCCGCGTTTTATACTTAACATAATATTGAAAATGGCCTGTTTTAATTTTCTTTATTAATTGAGTACTATATATCACCACGGTGGTCCAAATCAAGAGATGCACTTGCAACTAAAATTAAATGGAAAAAAGACTAGCTTATTTTTCAGATAGGAACTTAAAGCGCTTGACTTTTCACAAAAAGGTAATATAACGTGAATTCGGGTTAAGCTACCAATAAAAGTTGGCTATCTGGCTCCTCAAAGATAATGTTAAGAGAGGGCTTTTTAGGGAAGAAATGATAGGCGCAAAGTACACCAATCGTGTTCATTAGAAAGTTATTGACCGAGCG
>JBEHXM010000167.1:0-9271 GCA_048498695.1 Bacteroidota bacterium | reverse complement strand
TCAGCACAGCCTTGGTACCGGTGTTGCCCCGGTTTACTCAAATGTGTTATCACTTACTGTTACACCGTTCAATTTAACCTCGTTTATATATGTTCCGGTTGCGTACCAGGGATGGAACCCGGTTACAGCCGATAGCTTATTATCAGCAACCAGCAACGGTATATATACAGGTATCATCAATTTTACAGCCGGTAATCTTGAGTTTAAGATCACTCCTGAAAAGAAATGGGATCATTCTTATGGCTCTACCGGCGGTTCAAATGTTCAGCTAGATGGCGGTGGCAATATAGTGGCACCGGCTGTTGGATTGAATTGGGTTACAATTGATGTAAATGCCAACACGATCACCTTTACCCCTGTGGCCAAGTATTACAGCATTATTGGTGATGCGGCCGGCGGTTGGGACCATGATACTGACTTAAAATACGATAACGGCAACCAAATATGGATTGGTACCGTTGACCTCGTATCTACAGGATCATTTAAAGTGCGCAGAAACCATGACTGGGGAACCAGCTTCGGCGTACCTAAAACAGGATCTACCGGATCAAACTTAGCGTCAAGTGATGATGACAATATTCCGGTTGCATCTTCAGGCACTTACAAATTCACATTTGCACCGTCAGCAGATGACGCAACAGCTACTTACACTTTGGTAAAACAATAAAAACAGAGTTGATTGGATTGATTGAAAGGGCCCGCCTGGTTAAAACCAGCGGGCTTTCTTATTTACTGGGATTTCACCGATTAGAGAATGATTTCACCGATTTGATGATTTACAAGATTTCAATTTGCACTGCTGCTAATCAAACCACCTGATAAATTCAGTGAAATCAAACATTCCAATCAGTATAATCACTAAATATATCGGTGTAATCATCCTCTAATCGGTGTAATCCCGGTAAAAGAAATGGTCCGTAACTCACCAATTGAATTACGGACCATCGTATATTAAATTCCTTCTTTCTATGAACTATGAACCATCAACTATGAACGGTTTTTAATCTCCACATAGTCCCTGTTTGTAGCCCCGACAAATATCTGGCGCGGGCGGCCGATAGGCTCTTTGTTTTCCTTCATTTCCTTCCACTGGGCAATCCATCCGGGCAGACGGCCAAGAGCAAACAATACGGTAAACATATCTGTCGGGAAGCCGAGCGCACGGTAAATAATGCCTGAATAAAAATCGACATTGGGATAAAGCTTGCGCTCAACAAAATAAGGGTCTTTTAGCGCCACCTCTTCCAGCTTTTTGGCTATATCAAGAACTTCGTCATCGATACCTAACTTTTCCAGGATATCGTCACATGCTTTTTTGATGATCTTAGCGCGCGGGTCGAAGTTTTTGTATACACGATGACCGAATCCCATCAAACGGAAAGGGTCGTTTTTATCCTTAGCCTTGGCAATCCATTTATCGGTATCTCCCCCATCTTCCTTAATCTTCTCCAGCATCTCGATCACCGCCTGGTTAGCACCGCCATGCAACGGCCCCCAAAGCGCCGAAATACCGGCTGAAACAGATGCATAAAGATTCGACTCTGATGAACCAACAATTCGTACCGTAGAGGTAGAGCAGTTTTGCTCGTGGTCGGCATGCAGTATCAGCAGCGTGTTCATCGCGCTAACGATCACCGGGTCAACCTCTATTTCCTCGGTGCGTTGCCCAAATGTCATATGCAGAAAATTGGTTACGTAGTCGTATTTATTCTGCGGGTAGATAAAAGGATGCCCCAGCGACTTCTTGTATATCCATGAAACTATGGTAGCCATTTTTGCAAGCATCTTTATAATGCTTAAATGCAGCTCCTCTTCAGTTTGAATCGACTTTAATGATTCCGGGTAGAAAGCTGATAATGCGCACACCAGGGAAGATAACTGGCCCATCGGGTGAGCCTTTGACGGGAACCCGTCAAAAAACTTTTTCATATCCTCATGTACCAGCGTATGCCTGCTGATCTCATACTGAAAATGTTTCAGCTGTGTTTCTGTTGGCAGTTCACCGTGGATAAGCAGGTAGGCAACCTCGATAAAACTTGATTTCTCAGCAAGCTGCTCGATCGGGTAACCACGGTATTTCAGTATCCCCTGCTCGCCATCTAAAAACGTGATAGCGCTTTTGGTTGCGCCGGTATTTTTGTAGCCGACGTCAAATGTTACGTAGCCGCTTTGGTCCCTTAATTTAGAAATATCAATAGCTTTTTCGCCTTCGGTACCTTCAATAACGGGAAGGTCATAAGTTTTATCGCCAATTTTTAATTGTGCTGTCTCCGACATAGGAAAATATTTTGTTTGCAACAAATGTAACTAAATCCGCGTATTAATGGCTTTTAAGATACATGACAATTGTAAAAATTTCATGTTAAATCTTTGTTAGAATTTGATATGTTTTTGAAAAAACTATTATCACATTACCTAAAAGCCGGTCTATATGTCGTTTAAAAGCAAGTTATTGTTATTCGTCCAAAACGATAATACTATCTACCAGTTATTGCTGATCGGCTTACTTATTGCGAGTCCGGCTCTCCACTATCTTTGCTTTTACAACTCCTACGACCCGTTATGGATGCGCCTGATATGCAGCGGAATATGCCTTGCTGCTCTTGCTTTTTCCTTTTACAAGTCCAGCCTTTTCAATATCGCCGGCCAGTACCTAACTATTGCCGCTTTTCTTGTAATTAATAATGGTATATTATTAAGCCGGAACGGTTTCGAACATGTTTATCTTTTAAGTGCCATAACCATTTTTATAGCGCTAACATTGTTTTGCAGAAAGCGCCGGGAGTTTGTGGTATTATGCGGTTTTAATTTATTGGCGATCGTGATAGCATACTTAACAGCGCTAAAGCCTTACATATCGGTGAGCGTACTGGTTATTTTGCTGCTTACATTTACCTTTATAGCCTACGTATCCTTCCTGGTGATGATGGCTTATAAGGCCCGCTTTAAAAAGGCCTTAAGCAATGTCATCGACCTTAATAAAAGCCTGATCATAAACGACGAGGAACTGCGTCAAAGCGGCAAAAAGCTGGATGCCCTCATTAACTCGCTAAACGATGTAATTTTTGAATTCGACGAAAATAAAGTTTGCCTGAATACCTGGTTCAGGAAGATTGAAGGAAGGGTGATTAATCCGGAGACGCTGATAGGTAAAACACTGAATGAGGTTCTGGGCGATGAAAAGGCCAAAAAATTTAATAATTCGATGGATCATGTTATTGAAACGCGTCAGTCTGCGTCTATAACTTATCCATCAGATTTCGGCACCGGGCAATGGTTTGTGGCGAAAATAACGCCGGTGTTTGACAGGAATGGCAATTATACCCACCGTTTGTCGGCATCGGTAACAGATATCTCTGAGCAGAAAAAATACGCTGATGCGCTGAAGCAAAATGAAAGCCTTTTGCTGGAGGCACAATCCATCGCAAAAATAGGCAACTGGTATTTTGATGTTCCGACCAGGGAAACTTATTTATCTGAAAGTTTATATAAGATACTGGAAATTGACCAAATTCCGGAGGGCGTTGGGAAATTTGAGTATTATTTAAGCCTTATCCATCCCGATGACCGGGACACTGCTTACGCCTACTTTACCAATATCCAGGACATCGGCAAAAATGCTTTTGAACATAAACTAATAACTCCCCTGGGGAAACTTAAATATATTAAGGTTTTAAAAGGTGAATTACTAAAGGACGAAGAAGGTAATTTGAGCCGGATTATCGGCATTTTACAGGACATAACTGAAACCAAGCTATCGGAAAAAAGGATCAAATTAAGCCAGGCTGAATTAGTAGAAGCACAGTTAATCGCCAAGCTCGGTAACTGGAATTGGGATATTGCGTTAAATAAGCTCACCTGGAGTGAAGAAATTAACAACATTTTCGAAATTGACGCAAGCAGGGTTAATGAAAACAGCATAGTCAAATTCCTGGTAAAACAAGCACACCCAAATGACAGGCATATCTTAAAGCAGCATTTAAAGAAAATTTCGGACATTACCAATACCTCATACGAGTACCGCATAATTACGCCAAACGGCAATGTAAAACACCTGAGTATTATTGTTGGCAAGCTATTAAAACGTGACGACGGCACAGTACGCAAAGTGATAGGTACCATACAAGACATAACCGACAGGAAGAAGGCTGAAATTGAATACCAACGTTCGGAAAACAAATACAAGCTGGTGCTCGAGACGATTAAAATACCCGCCATTTCGATAGACAAAAAGGGTAATATTATCTTCTGCAACGGGCAAATGGCGCAAACTTTGGGTTATGCTCAGGATGAATTAATGGGCTTAAACTGGCTGGATAAATTTGTGCCTGAACGCGAACGCGAAGAATTATACCACGCTTTTCTCAATAACTCCTTCAAGGCTCAGTTTATAAGCTCGATAGTTTGCAGCAACGGCGAAGAACGCATAATAAGCTGGCAGAATACCGTAAGCTATGATGACTATGGAAAAATTGCAGAAATCACCGGCATCGGCGAGGACATAACAGACAGGCAAAAGGCTACGCAGGCATTAATTTTGGCCAAAGAAAAAGCGGAGAAATCGTCGCATTTCAAATCGGAGTTCTTATCGATCATGAGTCATGAGATAAGAACGCCAATGAATGCTGTTATCGGCACAACCAACCTGCTGCTAAGTGAAAACCCGTTACCCGAGCAACTGGAATACCTGAACATCCTGAAGTTTTCCGGCGAGAACCTGCTGGCCATTATTAATGACATTTTAGATTATAACAAAATTGAGGCCGGGAAGCTGGAGCTGAATGCCCAATCATTTAACCTGTTAAACCTTGCCCAGAAAATAAAGCAATCGTTTTACGCAAGGGCTGCCGAAAAGGGCCTGGGCATCGATCTATTTGTAGATGAGGGCATACCGGCAAATATAATTGGCGATCAGGTAAGGCTTGGGCAGGTATTGAACAACTTGCTCAGCAATGCAGTTAAATTTACCCATAAAGGCAAAGTAAGCCTGCTGCTTAACAAAGAAGCGGTCGACGATAAACACGTCACCATCAAATTTACCGTGGCTGATACGGGCATCGGTATAGCGGCGGAAAACCTGGCAATGATTTTTGACCCTTTTACGCAGGAATCTCAAAGCGACGAAAACGATTATGGCGGCACCGGACTGGGCTTGGCTATTACCAAGCGATTAATAGAACTCCACAAAAGCAAGATATCGGTTACCAGCGAACCTGGAAAAGGCACCGGGTTTGCATTCACAATTACATTTGCTATAGCATCTCAGGGGCAAAATAATGATGGTATATCGGCGCCGGCTGCCCAGGCAGTCTCAGTGCGTAACTTGCAGGGAATGCGCGTTCTTGTTGTGGACGACAACAAAATGAACCTGTTAATTGCGTCAAAATTCCTTAAAAAATGGCTGATCGAGGCAGACGAAGCCATTAGCGGCGAGGTTGCCATCAACTTATTAAAAAATAACAGCTACGATGTTATATTGATGGATTTACAAATGCCGGAAATGGATGGCTTTGAAACTACAAAGATTATCCGGCAAACAGATACCACGACACCAATAATCGCCCTGACAGCCGATGCAATGCCGGAAACACATACCAAAGCATTGATGGCGGGAATGCACGGCTATTTAACCAAGCCGTTTGTACCTGACGTGCTGTATGATAAGATAGCCAGGCATTATGCTTTTGCAGAAATAGTTGATTAGGTTGATTAAGTTGGATTAAGTTAATTGAGTTAACCGGTTCCATTAAAACCTAATCAACTTAATCCAACTTAATCAACCAATTTAACTTAGTTAGACCTTATCGCTTCCACCGGGTCGAGACGGGCAGCAAAATAAGCAGGAATAATTCCTGACAATACCCCGATAATTACCGAATAAGATATGCCTCTGATGATGTTTGCAATATCCAGTACAACCGCCAGCCCAGTCCCGGCTTTTACGGCCGCTGTGGCTCCGTAAACCATACCAAGGCCTATCAAACCGCCCATTAAGCAAAGTACTATCGACTCAATTAAGAATTGCAATAATATAAAGTAGTTTTTTGAGCCAAGCGATTTTTGAATACCGATAATATTGGTACGCTCCTTAACAGAAACAAACATGATGTTGGCAATACCGAAGCCGCCTACAAGGATGGAAAAGATACCGATAAAGCCACCCACCTTATTCAGAACGCCGAAAACAATATCCAGTTGGTTGGAAAGCAATGTTGTTTTGTTTAATGAGAAATTGTCTTCGACACCCGGCTGCAATCTGCGTATCGAACGCATGATACCGCGAACCTCGCTTTCAACCTCCACGTCACTGATGCCCGGCTTTCCGCGTACCACTATCTGCGGACCATAGTTGCCGCTTTGTACATCGATAACGTTCCTTGCAAAATTTAAAGGCATCAGTATTTCCTTATCACTCGAAATACCGAGCATATCCTTACCTTCTTTTTTGAAAACGCCGATAACGTTAACCTTACGACCCATTATCTTCAATTCCTTACCAATGGCGCCGCCATCCGGGAAAAGGTCGGCAGCTATATCGTGACCTATAACTACTACCGGGCTGCCGGCTTTCGACTCCATTTCGGTAAAATAACGGCCTTCTTCAAAATCAACATTCCAGGTTTTATCATGATCCTGCGAGGCGGCATCTATTTGAGCGCCCTCAACAGTATTACTTTTATATTTAACAATACGATTATCGATGTTTACCTCGTAGGTTACAGCGAGCGCGGTTTGGCTGCGTTTCTGAAGCGCCTCAAATTCGCGCAGCTTTGGGTCGGGCCATTGCATATACTTCCACCACGGGAAGTCGTTGCCGCCAACCCATGGCCATTTTTGCACATAAATGCTGTTGCTGCCAAGCTTGTTAACGCTTTTCTGAAGATTGTTTCTCAACGTATCAACTGCCGAAAAAACTGCAATGATAGTGAAGATACCTATGGTGACGCCTGTTAGCGACAAAAAAGTGCGCAGCTTATTCTGACGCAAGGCATCAAAGGCAAACAAAAAGCTCTCGCGTATGAGTTTTAAAATTATCATTATGTTATGATTTCACCGATTATATGAATTGATTTCACCGATTAGGAAACTTTGGTTTCACTAATTTCTGTCACGATACCAACACCCGATATTTTTAGACTACTATATGTCATTTAAGTTACATTATTTCAAACTATTATTACTCTATAACTGTAATAGATTGATAATCGGTGAAATCATTCCCTGCAATCGGTGAAATCACAAAAAAAATCGTACATTTGCGCCCTTGAAAATTCATATCTTTTAGCATGAAATTATCTCAATTTAAATTTAACCTGCCCGAGTCTTTGATTGCCCACACCCCGGCCGGCACCCGAGACGAATCAAGATTAATGGTTTTACATCGCGATTCGGGCAAAATTGAGCACAAAATATTTAGAGACGTCCTGGATTATTTCGACGACAAGGATGTCATGATCCTTAACAATACCAAGGTATTCCCGGCCCGTATGTACGGCAACAAGGAAAAAACCGGTGCAACTATCGAAGTTTTTTTGCTGCGCGAGCTGAACAAAGAATTAAGATTGTGGGATGTATTGGTTGACCCTGCCCGTAAGATCCGCGTAGGCAATAAGCTATATTTCGGCGACGACGACCTGTTGATTGCCGAAGTAGTGGATAACACCACCTCACGTGGCCGTACTATTCGTTTTTTGTTTGACGGAACTGACGAGGAGTTCCGCAAAAATGTTGAGATACTGGGAGAAACCCCGCTTCCTAAATACATCAAACGCAAAGCTACTGCCGAAGATAAAGAACGTTACCAAACCATTTTTGCCAAGCACGAAGGCGCCGTTGCAGCACCTACTGCCGGTTTGCACTTTAGCCGCGAGCTGATGAAACGCCTGGAACTTAAAGGTGTTGAGTTTGCCGAGGTTACTTTGCACGTTGGTTTAGGCACGTTCCGCCCGGTTGAGGTGGAAGATCTTACCAAGCATAAAATGGATTCGGAGCAATTTATTATTGAAGAAAAGCAGGCCAATATAGTTAACCGCGCTATCGAGCGTAAAAAGCGTATCTGTGCTGTAGGAACAACTTCAATGCGTACCATTGAGTCAGCCGTGTCAGCAAATAAAACTTTAAAGCCAGCTAACGACTGGACCAGTAAGTTTATATTCCCGCCGTACGATTTCAGCATTGCCAACTCGATGATCACCAACTTCCACACGCCGGAATCAACATTATTAATGATGATTTGTGCATTTGGCGGTTATGAGAATGTAATGAATGCTTACGAGGTTGCGGTTAAAGAAAAGTATCGTTTCTACAGCTATGGCGATGCTATGCTGATAATTTGATTTCGGAATCCTGATTTTCGATTTCGGAATTAATGTAAGTTAAAAAGCCTTTCTAATTTTCAGGAAGGCTTTTTAATTTCCGTATACTGCGATTGATTTATAGATTTGAACAATGGCTGATAAATATCTCATGTCTAAAAAGTATGCTATAATTGTCGGTGGCGGCTCGGGTACGCGCATGCAGTCTGCGGTGCCTAAGCAATTTCTGACTTTATGTGGCAAGCCGGTGCTGATGCATACTATTGAGGCGTTTTATACATCGGCCGTTAAACCGGAGATTATTTTAGTTCTGCCTTCTGGCTACCATGAGTACTGGCAACAGCTGTGCAGCGAGCACGATTTTATTATACCACATCAACTGTTGCCTGGCGGCGAAATGCGCTTCCACTCTGTAAAAAATGGACTCGACATAATTGAGGATGGCATCGATTCGCTAATTGCCATACATGATGCTGTGAGGCCGCTGACCAGCAGGGTTATTATTGAAAACTCCTATCAAATCGCGGCTGAAAAGGGCAACGCTATTACAGCGGTTAAAAGCCGGGACTCGGTAAGACTTATGGAAAATGGCGTGTCAAAAAGCCTGATACGCGATGATGTTTGTCTGATACAAACCCCGCAAACATTTCAATCGGCACAATTAAAAAACGCTTACCAACAGCCATTTAATGCCAAATTTACCGACGATGCCAGCGTGGTTGAAGAAATGGGGATAAAAATAAATTTAGTTGAAGGGGACCAAAGGAATATCAAGATAACTTTTCCGGAAGATCTTGCAATCGCAGAGATGATTTTGGCGGGCCTATAGTTGATGGTTTACACACAACAAACATGCGGGGGTAAAAAAGTAATGGTTGATAGTGCCTGTTCAAACCGCGGAGCGGCTATGAACCATGAACTATCAACCATAAGCTAAAAAAGAACCTATGCCCTGC
>JBEHXM010000166.1:0-9441 GCA_048498695.1 Bacteroidota bacterium | reverse complement strand
CCGGGAATTGCGCCGGAGCATTGAGGAGATAATGGATATGTTCTCGCAGAAAGCTGCCGAACAGCATCTTGACCTGATCTACCAGATAGATTTTAATTTACCGCGTTATGTGATCGGCGATAGCCTTCGCCTTAAACAGGTGATCATCAACCTGATTAATAATGCCATCAAATTCACCTCTAAAGGCGAGGTATTTATAAAAGTATTCCTGTCTCAGAGCATTTCTGATAATGAGCTGGAGATAGGCTTTAGCGTGAAGGATACCGGTATAGGCATACCCGAAGAAAAACTTTCAAGTCTCTTCAAAGCATTTTCGCAAGTCGACTCATCAACTACGCGCAAATACGGAGGTTCGGGCTTAGGATTGATTATCAGCGAGCGCCTGGTTAAGTTAATGGGCGGTAATGTATGGGTTGAAAGTAAATTGGGTGAAGGATCGACGTTCAATTTTACTATACAGACCAAATTAAGCCATAACCAGGATTCCGGAACGCCATTATTGCCGGGGATATCGAATATTGCCGGTAAAAAAGTGCTTATTGTTGACGATAACAAAACCAACCTGCTTATTTTAAAAACACAGTTGGAGCATTGGAAATTAGAAACGGTAACTTCTGCATCAGCAAAGGATGCTTTACATATATTATCGGAAGATAAAAGCCTCGACCTGGTGATCTCTGATATGGAAATGCCTGATATGGATGGAGCAGGTCTGGCTAAAGCTATAAAAGAAATGCCGCACCCCGTGCCGGTCATTATTTTAAGCTCGATAGGCGATACCAGCCGTAAAAAATATCCCGGGCTTTTCTCGGCCGTGTTGGTAAAGCCGGTAAAACAAAACCAATTGCTGAAGAGCATATATGCTCAATTAGGAGACAGAAAAGAAACTGTACAGGTGGAAGAAAGGCCAGCCAATTTATTGAGCACGGACTTTGCAGTGGAATACCCGCTGGATATTTTAATTGCCGAAGACAATCCGGTAAACCAGATGCTGATCCAGCGTATATTGGATAAGCTGGGTTATAAGGCTGTTATGGCTCAAAATGGACTGGAAGCTGTGCAGAAAATATCAGAGAAGTTATATAACGTAGTATTGATGGATATTCAAATGCCCGAAATGGATGGCTTTGAGGCCACCAAACATATCCGGCTGCTTGATATTGACCAGCCTTACATTATTGCCATGACAGCCAATGCCCTTGCCGAAGACCGCGATATATGCCTGGGCCAGGGAATGGATAATTATGTCTCTAAGCCTATGAAACTGGATACGCTGGTGGCTGTGTTAAAAGAGGCCTGGTCAAAAAAAGGCATAGCTAAAGCAGTGAAATCGTAATAAAGTATTCATCGGCCCACTAAAAATCAATATATTTTCTGTTGTCAATATTGCCCCTGGGCAACGCTATCGCCATAATTGCTTATAAAAAAAGTATACATGGTTAGTATATCCGCCTTTTATTTTGCAAAAGCTTTATTTTGGGAACATCAATAAACCGATTTTCCAGTTAAGCCGGATATCCCAATGAAAAAGATCTTCACGTTAATAATGTGTATGGCCATGTTGCAGGCTGCAATGGCCCAGGATAATAAAGTGATAAAAGTAAACTTCAGGAAGGTTCGGCTTGAATTTATGCTTGATGCGGCCGGGAAACCCATTTATTCCATTTATTATGGTGAAAAGCCGGTTATTAGACCATCAGTTATGGGATTTACCCTGGCTAACGACAGCGCTTTGGATAAGGGTTTTGCATTAACCGGCTCTGAACAAACTTCGGTTGATGAAAGCTGGAAGCCGGTTTGGGGCGAGGTAAGCAGCATCCGTAATCATTACCAACAGTTAACCATTCATTTGAAGCAACAAAATAGTTCGGGCAGGTTAATGAATATTATTTTCAGGGTGTTTGAGGATGGGGTGGGCTTCAGGTATGAGTTTCCAACTCAACCCAATCTGAAATATTTCATAGTATCTGATGAATTGACCAGCTTTAATCTTGCAGGCGATCATAAAATATTCTGGATACCAGGTGATTATGATACCAACGAATATCCATATACCACTTCTAAGATCAGTGAGATCGATAACCGCCAACTGGTGGCCTCATCTACGGATATTGCAGTAAGGGTAGTGCCGGACGCACATGCAGTGCAAACACCCTTGATGATGAAGACCGCGGATGGGCTGTATATCAACATACATGAGGCTGCTTTGATCAATTTTCCGGCTATGCAATTGCATGTGGATAACAGCACTTACCAGCTTACTGCGAGCCTGGTACCGGATGCTGTGGGCAATAAAGCGTATGTGCATGCACCCTTTAAAACACCGTGGCGCACTATTATGGTGAGTGATAAAGCTGCTGATATCCTGTCGTCCAAACTAATATTGAATTTAAACGACCCGTCTAAAATTGACGATACCTCATGGATAAAGCCAATGAAGTTTATAGGTGTATGGTGGGAAATGCAAACCGGGAAAAGCACCTGGAACTATTCAAATAATGAAGACACGCTATCGGCAGATGGTAAGCTGATCCCGAATGGTACGCACGGGGCAAATACCGCTAATGTGAAAAAGTATATTGATTTTGCCGCCGCCAACGGTATACAGGGTGTTTTGGTAGAAGGCTGGAATGTGGGTTGGGAAAGCTGGTTTGGTAACTGGAAAGAACATGTATTCAGCTTTGTAACGCCTTACCCGGATTTTGATGTGAAGGAACTAAGCCAGTATGCAGCATCAAAGGGTGTGCACATCATTATGCATAATGAAACATCCGGCTCCGCAACCGATTATGAACGCCAGATGGATACCGCTTATCGCTTTATGAATAAGTACGGCTATACTTCGGTGAAAACAGGTTACGTAGGGAGGATAATTCCGCGTGGTGAGCACCATGACGGGCAGTGGATGGTAGAGCATTACTTACGTGTAGCACAAAAAGCAGTTGATCATCATGTAATGCTGGATGCGCACGAACCGGTAAGGCCTACAGGACTACAGCGTACCTATCCTAACTGGCTGGCTTCTGAAGCAGGCCGGGGAAATGAATATAACGCTTTCAGTAATGGAAGTGCACCTGAACACGAAACCATTATGCCCTTTACCCGTTTGATCGGCGGGCCTATGGATTATACCCCGGGTATATTTAAGCTAAAAGGTTATAGCTCTGTCCCCGGCAGGCAATTGCATACTACTCTGGCTAAACAACTGGCTCTGTACATCACGATGTATAGCCCTTTGCAAATGGCTGCCGACCTGCCCGAGAATTACGAAAAGCACATGGATGCTTTCCAGTTTATAAAAGATGTGGCTGTGGATTGGGATGACACAAAAATACTGGAAGCTGAACCCGGCGATTATATCACCATCGCCCGTAAAGCAAAAGGCACTTCAGATTGGTTCATAGGGGCTATTACCGACGAGAACAGTCGTAATGCGTCTGCAAACCTTAACTTTTTGGATAACGGGAAAAAATACGTAGCCACTATTTATATGGATGCCGATAATGCCGACTGGGAAGAAAACCCAGAGGCATATAAAATCACCAAATACCTGGTAAATTCCGGCACAAAGCTGAAGCTGAAATTAGCTAAAGGCGGTGGTGCTGCCGTCAGCATAAAACCGGCAACGGATGAGGATAAAGGGTTAAAGAGCTATAAATAAAATCATTAGCTTAAACCCTCTCGCTAACCAGCGGGGAGGGTTTGGATGGGTTAGTTAAACTTAACCACTTCAAAATTAGAGGCAGCAATTTTGCCGAGTTGCTGAAGCTGATCATTATCCCAGCGATCATCAGGCGAACCGCTTACATACATATTGCTGCCTATATCGGCCAATATCAAACCGTATTTTTTCATGGCGGTTAAGATTATCTTCAGGTTGGGCGGATAACTGCTGATATCAAAATTAGCCTTCAGGCGTATTTTTGCACCAAAGGGTAAAGAATATTGTCCACCCTTACTGTTTACACTATGGCGTGCAGGTGAAATATAAGCCGGTTTTACATAAGCTGATTGCAACGTAAAACGTAGGGCATGGTCAATAGTTCCTTTTAGTATTTCTTCGTAACGCACTAATCCCGGGAATATAGGTAAGCCGGCTGCATCGGCAGATGTCCAGTCGGCATGTCTTAAAGCATTTGATGTCAGGTCAAAAATTGCTCCGCTGGAAGCTTGCCATTTGCCGTTGCTCAGGCTGGCGTTATATAATTCATATAGTTTCTTGTTATCCTTATCCACTACGATCACATGCGAATCGCCTTCGCCATTACCCTCTATTGGAGCACCTGATGGGATAGGATAGGGGCCGGGATCACTTTCGTCGCCATAATTACCATCATTGTCATTTGCCCGGAAAGTTACACTCACTTTGGGCTGGCTGGCGCATACTACCACATATGGAATGCCTATCGGCGCATTATCCCATAGGCCACTGCCAAAATCAGCCTTTAGTTTTGAACTGCTGAATGTGGCTATGATCTGTGAGCTGTAAGGATCAACCGGAGCCGATGAAATATCCTGGTTCCAGGAATTATCCGCCGGAAAAATGGCGATGTTTTCAGCATCGGATAATGGGGTATTACAGGTATTTCCTGTACTGGTACCGCCTCCGTTATTACCACCGGTACCGCCATTGTTTCCGGTACCACCGTTATTATTATTACCATTATTTTTTGTGGCCGGGGGAGTATTTTCTTTTTTACTGCAGGCCGAAAGAAGAGCGAGCAGTAAAAAAGCTGTGCAAAATAATGACCTCATACGCATTAAAACGGAAATTTTAATAAAAGGTTATCATTTACTTAATTATTAAGCAATAAGATTAGAAAAGCGGTCATTTGATCATGTCTAATCTTTGCTCAATTTCGTCCAGGTCGTCCCAGTATATCCAGTGCGGGTTAAGATGCAGGCCGCCATATTTGAGGTAGAACTTCTGGTAGAAATTTTCCTGGTCTATGCCTACGCATAAACTTTTAGCCTGATGCCGGGACAGCCACACCAGCAGGTTTTTCAACAGTTCGGTGCCCACCCCTTTGCGCTGTTCGTCCTTTAACACGTAAAACTTTTGTATCTCTGCATCCTTAGCGTAACGGTTGGTAAGATGGCCCGCTATCAGACCAACTATTTTATCTTCTTTGATGGCTTTAAATACAATGCGTTCGGGCCTGGCACTCACAGGCGTCTCTCCATTAAAATAAGTTGTCCATTGGCTGACCCTGTTGATATGTTCAACTTCAGTCCTATCAATATGTCCGTGGAAAGACCGTAATTTACTTTCGATCTCTACCCTGGCCAATGTTTCGATATCCTTTGCGGACGCAATTGCTATCTGGATCAATGTATTTTCGTTAAGAATTAATTGCTCTGCGGAGGACTGTAGCCTTTTCTCTTCATCACTTTTACAGCCTCAGCTATAAATTTCCTGCCATAGTCATCTAGATTTATTTTAGTGTAGCCATCATATAGTTCATAGCTTACACCACCTTTGCCATCATTTTTGGCATTCAGTTTTTTATCATCATTCTGATATTCAACATAGCCATCCCGCGATATACTCCTGATAGCAGTTCCTGCATCGTTAAAGGTAACCCGCCCCGAATATTCTATGCGCAAATGATGGTTATTGGTATTTTCCACTATAGTGGTATGTTTTTTGCCAAACCCGCAGGCTGCTAATAAAGCCATGACGATAACAACCATCACGATTCCTCTTTTTTCCATATCATACGTTTTAATTGACATTTGAAATTGCATTTAATAATGTAAACGTATGTAAAATATTAGTACTATCCAATACATAGTACTATAAATGTGGGAAAATAATTTACTTTATATTAGAACTTGTAGTATACCACGAGTTACGCTGCGCTAAACTCGCGGGAGCAATAGAGTTTGACAGAAACTTTCTTCGTGTCATATTAACACAATCTCGAAATAATATCTAAATTAGGTCGACCAATTTTATTTCAAATATTATGAGAAGATCAGGCTTCATTTTGCTGGTGGTAATATTGTATTCGTGTGTTGACGCATTTGCCCAAACCAGCCAGGTAAAAATTGCCAATGGTACGCTGGAAGGTACTACCAATACTGCAACAGGTATTCGCAGCTTTAAAGGCATCCCGTTTGCGCAGCCGCCTGTAGGCAACCTGCGCTGGAAAGAACCTCAACCCGTTAAAAACTGGACTGGCGTGCGCAAAGCTGATCATTTCGGCCCGAAGGCCATGCAAAAAAATATTTATAGTGATATGGTTTTCCGCGGAGATGGTACAAGTGAAGATTGTTTGTACCTGAATGTATGGACGCCCGCCAAATCAGCAAAAGAGAAATTGCCTGTGCTCGTTTATTTTTACGGCGGCGGCTTTATGGCCGGCGATGGTTCGGAGCCACGCTATGACGGTGAAAACATGGCGCAAAAAGGAATTGTAACACTTACAGTAAATTACCGTTTGGGTGTATTCGGGTTTATGTCACATCCTGAACTAACGGCTGAGTCCCCGCATCATGCATCAGGTGACTATGGTTTATTGGATCAAAACGCAGCCTTACGCTGGGTACAGGAAAATATTGCTGCTTTTGGCGGCGACCCGAAAAGAGTAACCATAGCCGGTGAATCGGCAGGTTCCATAGCAGTATGTGCGCAAATGGCATCACCTTTATCTAAAAACCTGATTGCGGGGGCTATTGGCGAAAGCGGCGCAATGATCAAACCAACATTACCGGCAATCCCGCTTGCGGATGGCGAAAAAAATGGACTTGCCTTTGCACAAAAGATAAACGCATCTTCGCTGGCTGCTTTACGTGCTATCCCGGCAGATCAATTACTGGAGCTGGCCTCCAAGCAAGGCACACCGCCGATGTCACCAACCGTTGATGGCTATTTCTTGCCAAAAAACGTCACAGAAATATTTGCAGCAGGCGAGCAGGCCCATGTGCCACTTTTGGCAGGCTGGAACTCTGCCGAGGTACCTTACCAGGCATTTATGTGGGGTGATGCGCCGACACCCGAAAATTATCTTAAAAAACTAAAACAGTTTTATCCGGGTCGCGATGATGAAGCTTTAAAATTGTATCCCGGCGCTACGCAGGACGAAGTGATCAAGTCGGCTACAGAACTGGCCAGCGACCGGTTTATAGTTTACAGTACCTGGAAATGGCTCGATTTGCAGGCACAAACAGGAGGGAAACCGGTATATGGCTATATATTCGGCAAGTCAAGGCCTGCTGAAGTAAAACCTGCCGCTGCTACATCTAATGATAAACCTGCGCCTTATGCGGGTGCTTCACATGCATCTGAAATAGAATATGCGCTGGGTAATTTGCCCGGTAATAAAGTTTATGCCTGGACACCAGATGACTATAAAGTTTCGGCAACGATGGAAAACTATTTCGCCAATTTTATTAAAACCGGCGACCCCAATGGCGATGGTTTGCCAAAATGGAACGCGAATAAATCAAACAGTGTTACGGAGTACATGCATATTAACGCAAATACAGCATTACAGCCTGATCAAAACCGTGCCAGGTATATATTTTTGGATGAGGGGTATACTAAAAAATAAAAGAAATAATAATGAGTTCCCCCTCTTTTCCGCTTGCGGAAGAGAGGGGCGACCAGCGGAGCGTAACTCTAATCCACGCATTACCTGTGTAAATTCATTCTATAATAATGGGTATATTTGGGATAACTAAAAGTCTATCACTATGCACTTTGATAGGTATTACTACCCGGCGTTAGAGTTAATAAATAAAAATAAATCCCCGTTAAGGTTAAATCAAATAGCCTTAACCGGGTTGGATTCGTCTTACCTTAAGTCAATCTATGATGAATTGCTTTCGGAGGGTTATTGTGAAATAAACGATAACCATGAATTTATTTCACTTACCGAAAAAGGAAGTCAATACCTAATTGACAATAACCCCAACCCTGAAAATAAAGAATTGCATATTCGTATTCTTGAATATTTAAGGGATAATTATGTTTATGCAATGAAACTGGATATTGTTACACCTTTTTTGCACGAAGTTTCAACTTATGATGATAGATACAACTTAGTAAAAGTAGTAAGACAATTAAAGGAGGATGAATACATTAATTGTGTCGGTGATGAGAATGTCTTGTGTGGTAGAAGTTCGGGCAGGTATACAGCTCTTAATCCAAACATTCTAAAAGCCTCAATAACAGATAAGGGAAGATATTTTTTAGACCCTAAGCCTGTAGCTAAGCCTCATGTTACCCACAATACTACTAACAACATTCATAACAGCGTGGGAACTGTGATTGGAGACAGAAATGAAGTTTATCAACCATCTCTATCACAAGAGAATAGTTTAAACAGCCCGAAAACCACCATAAACAATGCTATAGACAAAAGGAAAACATCACTTATCGAAATACTTTCTTGGATTGGAGGCATAATCGGAGGTTTATACATAATTTATCTTGTTGCTCACAACCATCACTGGATTAGTTTTTGAACCTAAATTATACCTAATTTATGATTTGGTGTAAATTGAGATGTTAGTGCCCTCTGCGGCGGACCGCAAAGAGGGAATTTAAAAGTTGTTCAACGTGACCTAAGAACCCTAACTGCTATATATCAAGGCTGCCTTAATGTATTTTAAGGCGGCTTTTTTTGTGGGTGATTTTTACCCACCGGATTTTTATAGATTTGTTCCCGGCTAAAATAACATGACCATAAAAGTACCCGAACTGCGCACTGTAAATGTAACCCGCTATGTAACCCCATTACGGGAAGGCGGCTCGCTGCCCGCTATTGCCGGGGCGGATGATGATTTTTTGTATGTGATCAAATTCCGCGGAGCGGGGCAGGGTGTAAAAGCATTAGTTGCCGAGCTGATAGGCGGAGAAATAGCCCGTGCATTGGGTTTTAAAGTGCCCGAGATCGTATTTGCCAACCTGGATACCGCTTTTGGCCGTACCGAACCGGATGAGGAAATACAAGACCTGCTGAAGGCAAGCGTCGGGCTTAATCTGGGGCTGCATTATTTGTCGGGTGCCATTACTTTTGATCCTGCAGTTACCTTGGTCGATCCTAAACTGGCCTCACAGATCGTTTGGCTTGATTGCCTGCTGACCAATGTAGACCGTACACCGCGCAACACCAATATGCTCACCTGGAATAAAGAGCTTTGGCTGATAGATCATGGTGCTGCCTTATATTTTCATCACTCATGGGATAACTGGAAGGAACAGGCTACGCGGCCATTTTTACAGGTAAAGGATCATGTATTATTGCCGCGCGCATCAGAACTGGATACTGTGGATGCAGAATTCAAGTCTATTTTAACATCCGGTCTTATTCGCGCCATTGTATCATTGATCCCCGACGATTGGATAAAAGGGGGGTGGCAGGAAAAGCCGGATGAAGTTCGCTCTGTGTATGCTCAATTTTTGGAAACCCGCATAGCAGATGTTGCTATGCG
>JBEHXM010000165.1:0-9504 GCA_048498695.1 Bacteroidota bacterium | reverse complement strand
GCTGTTTGCCGGTATACATGTTTACCTCAACCTTAGTTTGCCATTTAACACCTTTTTTGGTGGTGATCAATACCACACCATTTGTAGCGCCTAATGAACCATAAATTCCGGCAGCCGAGGCATCTTTCAGCACACTGATAGATTCCACATTATTTGGGTCTAAACTTGCTGTATTAGGCACAACCACGCCATCAATAACATAAATTGGTTCAGAACCATTGGGTGATGATGCACCGCGTATACGTACACTAAAGTTGCCGCCACCCGGTGCGCCTGATGCATTGAACACCTGCACGCCCGCCGCCTTGCCATCCAGCACTTCGGAAGTATTAACAATTGGCCTCGAGCTTACATCTTTTGTGCTTACAGTTGAAATGGCTGATGTAATATCCTTTTTCTTTTGTGAGCCATAACCAACCACCACCACTTCATTCAACTGTTTGTTTGAGGAAACTAATGTTGCATTAACTTCTTTAAGGTTATTGACAGGCTGTTCCTGGGTATCATATCCGATAAACGAAAACACTAATGTTCCGGTTCCGGGAACATTGATCGTATATTTTCCATTTACGTCTGTTACTACAGCATTGCTGGTACCTTTTTCAGTAATGGTTACTCCGGGTAAGGTTACACCCTGGTCATCTTTTACAATACCGCTAACGGAGCTTGTTTGTGCCCAGGCCCAGGCACAGCTCATTAACAGGATGACTACAAATAAAGTCAGTTTTCTTTTCATAGAATTTGCTTATGATTTAAATTGGGTTGTACGCCCACTTAGGGCATATTAATTAACGCAGTAAAGTTAGATGCAACAAATGTTAAAAAGAAGAAAAATGCAATAATTTTTTTTCATAAATATCTGATATATAGATAGTTATGAAACATATTGATACGGTTTAATACCTAAACTGAAAGGACGTTAACAGATTGATTATTAATTAGAAATGATAACAGATTGATAGGATTTTAACAAAATATGATACGGATAAATCCCCTTTTAAATAGGTTTGATAATGAATGAGTTACGTTTTTATAATTAATAATTAAAAACGCCTATTCGTCGTGATTTTCCAGTACAAGCCGGCTCCAGCCTTCATGATTTTCACTTTTTGGCCCCCGTTTGCGGATTACAAGGAGCTTTTTTATACGATTACTATAAGCCCAGCAGGTGCTCTGGCGTATAGATAATATCTCGGATAATTTGTGAGACGATATTTTTCCGTTGGTAGAGTAAACTAAAAATATCATATAAAAGGCCTTGGTTATGGGGATGCGGGTATTATGAAAGATGGTATAGGCGGTAACAGACTCTTCATAACTGCATTTGCCACAGCGCCTGCTGTATGGCATGTGGCCGCCGAATGAATGGTCGTGGTTACATTTATGGCATTTATAAGTTTTATTCCATTTGAGGTCAGCCAAAAACTTGTAACAACTGTCTGCATCCGGGTATATCCTGCTGAATTCATCAAAATCCACCGCAGCAGACATGATTCTGTCCCTGCTGACTTTTTCAAAGCCGGTCTGCAATTCCTGGTTATCCTTTTCAAGCAGCAGGTTCATTCTGAATATATCTGCTGCCTGGTGCTGTAAAATTTCATTGGCCCTGTTCAAATCTTCATTTTGCTTTTCAATGATCCCTGCCTTTTCCCATACCTCGCGCGTTCTTTCGCGCACCTGCTCTTCCAGTTTGATATTGATCGATGCCTCCAGCTTTTGCTTTTCTTTTAACTGTTCAATGATTTCATGCTGTGCTTTTTCTTTTTCTTTCTTTAAAAGACGGACCTTGTCCCCTATCGCCAATGCCAAAAAGATCATCTCCAGTATAAAACAAAGACTTAGGCTGTAATAGCTGACTACACCAAGACTAAACCAGCCAAAGTAAGCGAGGAATTTTAGTGTAAACCCGGCAAAAAGGAAACTATAGCCCAACACAAAGAATCGTGCAGGCCGGTAGCCATTAATAAAAACATGAATACCTGTATAAAATGCAATGCATAATGGTATAGCCTCCAGAAATTTATAGTTGAACCATTGTTTGTTAAAGAAATAACATACCAGGAAAAAAACCACCCTTGCTGCTATCGTTATATTGATCAGCCTATATAATACCTGGGCGTTTTTCTTTAAGTGTAATAGTTTGCTGGTAAATATCAATGCAAATACACTTATAGAACAAAGGGCGAAGCCATAGGCATATTCATTCCACACCGGTGAGTTTGGCCATAAATACTGGTATCCTATACCATCATTACAAAGCTCAAAAAAACCTACGCTGAGGTTATACAACACATAATACAAATGCTGCCTTTGCTTAAATGCTGCAAACATGAGCAGGTTATAAAAGGCAAAAACCAATATCATTCCATAAAATACCCCAAAAAGCAGATACTCGCTCAACGCATACTCAATAAACCAGTTAACCGAGCGCAGTACAATAATAATATCCGCTGTTTGATGCGACTTTACTCTGAAATAATAAGTATAAGTACCGGGAGGGTACATATTCAGGTCGATCCCGAAATTCTTATGCTGGATCTGCCGTTCTTTAAATTTGTACCGCGCCCCAAGCTTTTCAACTTTGTATTGTCCGTCCCAGGTAGGAATATAAGCCGTAATATCATCAATGGTTTGGTCAAAAAATTCGAGCATCCAGTTTTTCCCGGTAGTCAGCGGATGCCGAATGGTGACCTTGTACCAATAGAACGACGACTGATGATAATTTTGAGGAGTACTTGACCAGCTCTCTTCAAACCGGGAAGCCACCTGCGGGGAGCGTACCTGGTCAAAAGAGAGTACTCCCTTAGGGTCCTCAAGACATTCGATCTCTTTGTACGAAAAAATATGCTGATTTACCTGGTCATCAACTGCGACCGGCTGCTGGGCATAACTATTTGACGCCCCTGATAAACAGGCTAAAAAGGCGAGGCTTGCAAAGAATTGTTTTGCAGGCCATTTAATTATTTTTTGAATATATGGAGGTAGCAGATGTAACAAGATAATTCCTATTTAGTATTTTCCATTTCAGTTCCAGTCGCACAGGAATAAAAAGTTCAATATTAGAGTTATTCCGGATCACTAATTGTAAGCCTGAAGTAAAATTAAAGAAATTATCCCCAGCTGTTTCTATAAAAAATTGGCGTTATCTGCAATTGGTTTCACTAATTTAACCAGATCAAAGGATGACGGATAGGCAGATTACGGATCACCTCCTCTACCTTCGGATCATGATCGAGCTTTTTCCAGGTCTGGAACCATTCATTATTTTGAAAGGTATTGGCACCGAATAAAAGAAAAGGTTGAGCTACGGGCCAGTTATCCCAAAACATTACATCCGGCTTCAAAACCCATTTGCTTTTATCGGCAACAAATGGGTAAAGATAATTGATACCTTTTTTGATCGATTTGCCATCGGGTGTTTCAAAATCCCACAAATTATCCTGCGATGTTGAAAGTATCTGGCAAAGCATGGTCATAGCATCCAGGTTAAAAATGGAATAGCCATAGGGCTTAGTGCGTGACATTTCCAGGGGAAAACTTCCGTCAGTAGCCATCTGGTTTGGTAACAACACTGTTTTATACCTTGTCCGAATAGAATCTAACACTGCTTTATTATTACAAAGCTTAGCGAAGGAAGCCACCTGCATAGCCCAGCAGGTGGAATGATTATTTTTAGTCAGCTTTTCCTGTATGCCGGGTTTGCTGGTCATCAGCCAGTTGATATAATCAGCAAACCACTTTTTTACAGCCGCGGTAATTTCCGGGTCGATGGCGCTTTCCATTACTATAACACCTTGTGCTACTTCCATTAAATGAATAGAGTCAATAATACCATAATTGCGCCCTGTAAATTTTCCTTTTACGGCCTGCGCAAACTGTAAATTGGGGTTCATCAAGGTTGCCGGATCAATAAACCAGGCTTTCAGATGGATAACTGCTTGCTTAACATATTTTTTATCCCCGGTTAATTTATAAGCTGAAGCCAATGCACCAATTATTTTACTTAAGCGTATCATAGCCTTCCGGTGCTCTACAAAGTTATCAGGATTAGTAACACCGTCCCGGTTGATGTAAGGCCCCCCAGGATTTTTAGGATCAGGCCAGAAGTAGTCGGCTTCTGAAAAAAAATCATGCTTGCCACCTGCGCTGCGCTGACAAAAAGAAGCTGTGACCGTAATTGGCCCCTGTTTCATCGCCCAGGCAGCTTCGGTCATGATCTGCTTCTTTAAAACAATTTCAGCCGCCTTTTCTATCCCGTTTTTTTGTACTGAAGGTGGATTGCCGGAAAATACAGGCTGGCTTACATAAAGAATAACTATTAATATGATGGGAAATATCTTCATGACTCATTTACAAGAATCAACAATATAACAAAGCTCATCCCAAATAAGCAAATAAGTTAACTGTTCTTATCTTATATATGATATATCAAAGGGTTTTGATCTTCATTATTCAACAGATCACCCACCTTAAGCGTTTGCAGGTAATCATCAGGTAATACGTTGACGGTACCATTAAATACATTTCCATCAGGCATATAGGCACAGGTCATGGCTCTGCGGAAACCACTGGTCATGTTGGCATTGGCGCCATGAATGGTTAACCCATTATGAAAAGAGCAGCTTCCGGCTTTCATAGGTGCGGCTATAGCATTTGTTTTTATAAACTGCGGATAAACCTCAAATATCCCATCCATATTTTTGCCGATGCCTTTATTCTCAAAAGTAGTTTCAAGGGACGAACCCGGTATAAAGTATAAGCAACCATTTTCCAGGGTAGCATCATCCAGCGCCACCCATATAGATAGCGCCCTGCGATCTGAAAACGACCAGAATGGTGTATCCAAATGCCATGAAGTTGGGTTGGCCCATGGGCGTTTAAACAATGCCTGGTCATGCCATATCCTGATGCCATCAACTCCGGCAAGCTGCGCAGCCATTTTGCCGATCCTTTTATCAAACATCAGCTCTTTTACCTTTTCATCGGTTTGCCATAAATTTAATAGCTGGTCAAAAACCTTCCCGAAGTAAGCGGCATCTTCGTTTATTCCATCAGCTTCCCCTGTTTTTAAATCCTTATCAGGCATTTTCTGGCCGTTCCTGTTTCTAACTGCATTCATAACAGTTGTTCGCCAATGCTCCAATTCATCCGGAGACAGGAAGTTTTCTATAATAAGGAAGCCATTTTTTTGGAAAAAGTCGATTTGGTTCACATCTACCTGGCTATTCATTTTTACAGTTATTTTTAATTAATATTCCAATAACTAACTCAGCCGGGACGTTCCCGGCCTAATTCAAGCGCCTAAAAGCTAAGACTTAAAATAGATCTATTTACCAAAAATAATCTCAATAAACCCATTATCTTTACATAAAGGCGTATTGTTTTTATACTTTTTGACATATTTACATTCCTAACTATTCCTTTAATGCACAATTTTAATAAATACCTGGCACCCTCTCCCACTGACGAAAAGTGGGGCTTCTTTGTAACCACCGTAGGCTATTCAAAAATTGATATCAACCAAACTTATCCCGATAACCAGGGGCACCCTGCCACACATACCTTTACCTGGAACAAGGGAAGGATACTGGATGATTATTACCTGGTATACATATCCAATGGCCGCGGTACATTCGAGTCTTCCGAAACTAATTCATTTGAGGTAAGTACCGGTACCTGTTTCTTCTTATTCCCGGATGTGTGGCACCGTTATAAACCCGATCCGCATTACGGCTGGGAAGAATATTGGGTTGGATTTAAAGGTTATTACCCCGAGCATTTAATGGGGCAACATTTTTTTGATAAAACAAGGCCCTTTATCCATACGGGTTTAAATGAAGATCTGCAGCGGTTGTTTCACAAGCTGCTCGACCTTGTAAAATCATCTGTTCCGGGTTATCAACAGATCATCAGCGGCATTGTGCTGGAACTATTAGGTATTGTAAATGGTATTTCCCTGAATAAGAATTCCGGCACAAACAGCACTACAATAGCAATTGCAAAAGCAAAATTCAGAATGCAGGAATCTATTGAAGATCCATTTGAAATTGAAGAGCTATTAGATGAGATCCCTATGAGCTATTCCAAGTTCCGTCAGGCTTTTAAAGAAACAACAGGTTTTTCACCAAATCAATATTATTTAAACATCCGGCTTAACAAAGCTAAAGAACTATTAGCGGCTACATCTTTAAGCATCAATGAAATTGCTTACCACACAGGCTTTGAGTCGATCTTCTATTTTTCAAAATTATTTAAAAAGAAAAATGGCATATCTCCAAGAGACTACAGGAATATTGCCCAGCCGGCTTTAAATAAGCTATGATTATAGTCAACAAATTGATATTCCAGCTTTATATAAAAATCGTTAGTAGCTGTGTAGCAAGGATTGATGCGTTTTTATTTTTCCACCATCATAATAAATCAGTCAGGCTATAGTTCTTTAAGGAAATAGTTTTAATTAAAAATTAATAACTGTAACTGTTCGGAATAAACTCGTTTATCTGTATCGAATTTTATCAATTTCCTTAAATAAATTGTGCCATTATGATGAGAGCTTTCAAACAATCGTATTTTATTTTAAGCATTCTAAGATTGCTTCCTCATTGGTTGTTCTTAAATATACATCCCAATAGCAACATCATTAAATGCGACCTGATCACCTGGATGAACGCTAATAAGATAAATATGGAGCCTCAACTTGGGTTTCTTTACTTAATGACGTTCTACCCTGAGTATCGAAATCTTTTTTATTTCCGGGTTGGAGGGGTTTACAGGCTACTGAATATTTTCTGCCGGAAGATGGATACCTTGTTCATTTCTACCAAAAACATTGGCACAGGCCTCTTCATCCAGCATGGCTTTTCAACTATTATTGCAGCAAAGTCCATTGGTAAAAACTGTTGGATAAATCAGCAGGTTACCATTGGTTACTCAAATGATAATGACTGCCCAACCATTATGGACAATGTATCTATAAACGCTGGCGCAAAGGTAATTGGTAAAGTAACTATAGGCGAAAATTCAATAATTGGTGCAAATGCCGTAGTAGTAAAAAACGTTCCGAGCAACTGCACCGTGGTGGGCGTTCCGGCCTATATTGTAAAAAGAGATGGAAGAAAGGTGAAAGAGTTGCTGTAGAAAAACAGTAATTCATTTCGTAGCAACTCCATTATTATATTTAATAAAATAAACACAAACAGTTTACTATCATTTAATTGCAGTTATACCTGCATCTCTATACTCATAATAATATATAAAATACCTGCATTAATGGTTATTTAACCGTTATTATACATACGGAACACCTGTATCCCGGAAGTTTTTTGTTCGATTCTCCCATGCATTAATCCAAGTAACGATTTGATTACAAATAATTTATAGTAATTAACCTATTGATTTATTCGTAATAATATGTATCTTAGTATATAATATTAATATACCTATGAGGAATTTCAATAAAATATCATCAGTCGTAAAAAACATGTATTTATATGAAAATAACTCATATTATCATGAATTTAGATGCCGGCGGTGCCCAAACTTTTATAGCATCGTTAGCCATTGAACAAAAGAAACTCGGACACGAGGTTTCCATTATCTCAATTGATCAGCTTGATAATTCTGATTTTCAAAAGGTAATCATTAATAGCCTGAATGAAGTTTCCATTGACCTGCATGTTCTGAACAGAAGGCCCGGCAAAAATGCCTCTATTATTGGTACGCTTAAAGGACTTATCAGAACTATATCGACTATTGAGCCTGATATTATTAATACCCATATATCTACTTCGCACCTGATCGTAAATCTGTGTTTGCGATTAAGTAATTTAAGAAGATTAAAGAACAGGCATATCATTACTGTTCAAAACGCACCCGAAAGCTGGAACTGGATGACACTAAGTGCAAATGCGCATACCCCAAGTATATACTGCTCACATTCTGCACTGGAAATAAACCCCAAAAGAAACTGCGTAAGCACTGTAGTGCAAAATGCTGTGCCTGTTCCTCAAATTGATTCAAGTGCTAAAGAGATACTCGCCAAATTTGGCTCCGATAAACCGCATAAATTTGTTTTGTGTGTTGGAAGATTATCCCGCCAAAAAAATTATGACATGGTTTGTAAAATAGCCAGGTACTTCGAAGAAAAAGGCGTTGATTTTTTAATTTGCGGTTTAAAACAGGAAACAGCTGAACAGGATCTCAAAAATTTCAGCCAGCTCTCTAACATTCATTTCCTGGGCACCAAGAGCCGGGAAGAAGTATACTCCCTGATGGGAAATTGTGACTGCTTCTTAAACTCCTCCTTATTTGAAGGACTGCCGCTTACCGTACTTGAAGCATTTTTTACCGGTATCCCATGTGTTCTTTCCGACATACCGCCGCATGTTGAAATAGGTACAAATATGCCTCATTGTTATATATCTGATTTAGCATTTGAAAATGAATTTATAAAAAATATAGAAACTGCACTCAGTCATGCTGAAAATAAAGAAGATATCTTGAATTTAAGGAAGCCTTTTTTAGAACCGTATACTATTCACAGCGCAGCAAAAAGATATGGAGAGTTTTATACTAAGATATTAGAGGGTATTTAATTTTACCGGGAACTAGCTTTCATTAAACCGGTAATACTGCCCCCGCTCCATCTGGATACCTAAGCTTTCCAACAGGGCTGGCAAATTAAAGCCTTCCCGCTGGTATTCCGCCTGAACAAGTTTTTTGGCGTTTTTTAACATAGCTTCACTGGCCCAAACGGCGATGGTGATGTAAAGGAAGTTACCATCTTCACCCTGGCTTTCATAAACATCATCTCTGACAAATCCCTGCAGTTTGTTGATAAAATTGCGATTGATCTGCATGCGTTCCGTAAATTCTGCTTTTGCACTTTGTGGTACAATAAAGCGATCGATAAATATTTGTTCCATGTCTTTAATTAAGTTAAAAGTATACAGCTATAGCCCTGTGTGTTCAACAAATGGATGATCCGCTGATGGTCGACCTGCTGATGAAGCGATTCGACCCTCAGAATCAGATCGCAGTCCTCAAGATCAAAATTGACCTTATACTGCGGCAACTTCTGCAATAGTAATTTAACTATCATTGACGCATCGTCTGCATGACTGACATCGGTTTTAAATATTTCAACACAAGTAGTCATGTTTAGTATGCTATCTCCACTATAGCACGATTAAATTCTTTATTAGCCAGAGTATTGACCATCAAATGGGCAACATCGGCACGGGAAATTTTGAGGCTATTCTTTAAATATTGGTTAGCAGCGGTACGGTATTTTCCGGTTAACGGCCCATTTATTAATTGCGGTGGCCGGATGATCGTCCAGTCGGCATTACTGGCCTTAACGATACCCTCCATCAGGCGAAGGTCGGCATACATATGTTTAAGCAGCTTTTGAATAACATATTTAGCTACAAAACGTACATACCATGGTATAACAGGACTGATCTCCACGGCAGATGCCGAGATACAAAAAATATCGATCGTCAC
>JBEHXM010000164.1:0-9638 GCA_048498695.1 Bacteroidota bacterium | reverse complement strand
TTGAAATTTTAATATCATCTGCGATTTTGGTTGAGGTGATTTCATCCCTGATCATATTAACCGGTTCGCCCGGTTCAACGCACTCCAGCAACATAATGCCTTTGTCCGGTTCAGCATCCAGCAGCTTGCAAAAGCCGGAACCATTAAAAGCATTCAAAGCCGCTATTTCTGAAAATACACCTGTCCCCGGAACCCCCAGTTTCAGGATAGCCTTTGAACCATCCTCAAATAGCACAGGCGCCACAAAATTATAGGATAACTTTTTGGCCGGCATTAGCTGGAACCGCCACTTGCTGATACAGTAATCAATCAGGCCATCAAAGTTTGAAAGCCATTTCTCTCCTACTATTCCATGCACACCAATAATAGTTCTTTTGAAGTCATCAGGAAGTTCAATCATAATCAGAACTTAATCCCCCTTTGTCTGTGTCCCCACAGACAACCACCTACTTTTATAACAATTTCCCCTCTATCAGCAGCACCTTTTCAATAGCGCCTTCTTTCAGGTGCATGTACTGCAATCTTTCATCGTCATTGCAATAACCCTCAAAATCTGTTTTGGCGGGAAAGGTTACTATGTGCAACTCATAGGGATGTTCTATACTGCTTTCTATGATAGCACTTTCGGCAGGTCGCACCCTGTAAAGCAGGGTGCCGTTATACTTTTTCAATAATGGCAGCACATGCGATTCAAACAAGTTGAACTGGTCTTCCCGGCCCTCTTTAACAAATATGATCTGTGTGTAATAAAGCATAAAACTTACATCATGTCTTTGTCTTCCTTTTCACGGCGTACTTTATAGGCCAGGTAATATAGCAAAACTACAGGCACCGCGTTTATGGCCAGGTCGAGCGTATTTACTGTCGGATAATAAGCGATCAACCTGTAGATAAGCCACAGCAGCGCAGCAGTGCCGCCGGCAATATACAGGTAGAAAAATTTAGTGCTCATCATCGGTAATTCTACTTAGTTCGTTTAAACACCACCGCAGCCAAAGGAGGCAGATCAACCAGGATGGAATTATCCCTGCCATGCCAATGCTCCTTCTCAGATTTAATAACTTTGGCATTCACCATGCCGCTGCCCCAGTATTGCTTCTCGTCCGAATTAAATATCTCTTTCCAGCTGCCTTCTGCAGGCACACCCACGCGCGAGCCATGATGAGGCGTCGGGGTCATATTTAAAATGATCACCAGGTCGTCCTTGGCATTATGCCCTTTACGTCCGTAGATCAGTATCGAGTCTTTTGAATTGCCGCCATCTATCCATTCAAAACCGCTGCCTTCAAAACTCTTTTCATACAAGGCAGGTTCAGTTTTATACAATTTGTTCAATGCTTTCACTACGGTTTGGATACCCTTGTGATTCGGATATTCCAGCACATACCATTCCAATGATTGACTGAAGTTCCACTCGCTGCCCTGTCCAAACTCTGCACCCATAAACAATAGCTTGCTGCCGGGATGGGTAAACATATAGCTGTAAACTAACCTCAGGTTGGCAAATTGCTGCCACTCGTCGCCGGGCATTTTGCGCAGCATAGAGCCTTTGCCATACACTACCTCATCATGCGAGAAAGGCAGCATAAAGTTTTCCGTAAAGGCATAGATCAGGCTAAAGGTGATCTGGTTATGATGATAGCTGCGGAATAACGGATCGGTCGAGAAAAATTTGATCGTATCATGCATCCATCCCATCATCCACTTCATGCCAAAGCCCAGGCCACCTGAATATACAGGTCGACTAACGCCGGTAAACGAAGTCGACTCCTCAGCAATAGTTTGCGTATCCGGGAAATTGCTGTAGCAAGCCTCATTAAACTCTTTCAAAAAGGATATCGCTTCCAGGTTCTCATTACCACCAAACTGGTTAGGCTCCCATTCACCATGATTACGCGAATAATCTAAATAAAGCATGGATGCTACGGCATCTACCCGCAAACCATCCACATGGTAACGATCAAGCCAGAATATAGCATTACTGATCAGGAATGCGCGCACCTCGTTTCGCCCGTAATTGAAAATGTAGGATTTCCAGTCAGGATGAAAGCCTTTACGCGGATCAGCATGTTCATACAGGTGCGTCCCATCGAATTTATATAAAGCATGTATATCCCCTGGGAAATGCGAGGGCACCCAGTCCATGATCACCCCTATCCCGGCATTATGGAAGGCTTCTATAAGTTTCATCAGCTGCTTGGGCGTACCATAACGGCTTGATGCGGCATAATAACCGCTCACCTGGTAACCCCAGCTTGGGTAATATGGATGCTCGGCAATCGGCATAAACTCGATATGCGTAAAGCCCATATCCTTTACATAAGGCACCAGCTTATCAATCAACTGCTCATAAGTATAAAATGCATCCGGGCTTTCAGGGTTGCGTGCCCATGAGCCAATATGCACTTCATAAACCGAGTAAGGCTTATCTAATGAATTATGTTCATGCCGGTCCTTCATCCATTTAGCATCTTTCCACTCATAAAAAGTGTCGGCTACTATTGAGGCTGTACGCGGCGGTTCTTCCCATCGTAAGGCAAACGGGTCTGATTTTTCAAGACCTTCTCCTGTTGAGGACTTGATAAAATATTTATAGGTTTCACCGTCACCAATATTGGGAATAAAGCCCTCCCATATACCCGAGGCATCCCAACGTACATACAGCGGATGAGTACCCTTGTCCCAATAATTGAAATTGCCGATAACGGATACATATTGCGCATTAGGCGCCCAAACAGCAAAATAAGTACCTATAACCCCATTAAATTCGATCACATGCGAACCAAATTTTTCATACAGTTTATAATGCTTGCCTGATTTAAACAGGCCGATATCAAAGTCGGTAAAACGGCTATAAACCTCAACCGGCTTAAACTCCGGCGCTGTTTTCTTTGCCGCACTTGCTTTTTTTACGGTTGCGGGTTTCTTTGCTTTGGTTTCTTTAACAGGTGCAGCTTTTTTGGCTTTGGCAGTTTTAGCAACTGGAGGTTTAGCATCGGTATTGGAGGTTTTTTTTGCCATGATGTAGGTAGCCTTTAGGGCGGTTATTTCAATTCACTTAAGGTAGTGAATTATTGGTTTATAACAATCAAATATATCAATATTGTTTGCCCTGCCGTGACGAAAAAATATTAAACGGAGCATTTACTTTGTCTAACAAAAAAGGCTCCCCGATAATCGGAGAGCCTTTTGCTATTTCAATATTTCGATCTGTTTAAAGTTCTTCGGGAACCGCAGTTCGACTGTTTTATCTTTATTGATGACAAAATCAGTAATGTCCCTGTTATCTGCTATGATCCTTGATGGCTTAAAAGGCAACCCGATGATATTGAAGTTGTAATTCTCATATCGTGGAGTATATAAGCCTTCCATACTTTGCTGGATGGTTAGCTTGTTTTCTTTCCCTTTCACCACAAATTTCTTTTCGAGGTAAATATCCTGCTCATAGGCAAACGTTTCGCCATAATCTTCAAAATAGAAGGAATTGACCTCTGTATCACTGTAATAAACATTCAGTTTTACTTCGTCTATCTCCTTCTCGCCAACGTATTGCATGATAGGGTATTCGGGTATCACCGAACCTGCTTTTACAAAAATCGGCATGGTTTCCAACGGCGTGGCCACTACCACTTCTTTGCCACCGTCTATCAGTTCATAGGTCCAGAAATTATACCATTTACCTTTTGGGAGATAAACATTACGGCTTTTTTGGCCGGGTTCCAGCACAGGGCACACCAGTATCTTATCACCATAAGTAAACTCATCCTGGCGGTACTGATTCATCGGTTCGTCCTGCTCCTGCAAAACAAGCGGCCTGATCACCGGGAACCCATAACGATGGTGCTCCCAAAAAGCCGAATAGATATACGGCATCAGGCGATAGCGCAATTCAATAAATTTACGGTTGATAGCAGTATAGGGCTCACCAAAACTCCAGGGTTCACGCTCCTTGGTATCACCCGCAGAATGCGCACGCATAAACGGTGAGAATGTGCCCATCTGTATCCAGCGTGTAAACAGCTCGCCATCCGGCTCACCGCTAAACCCGCCTATATCAGTTCCACAAAACGAAATACCTGATACTGATAGACGCTGGCATTGGATATTACCTAATTTAAGGTGTTCCCATGAGGCTACATTATCCCCCGTCCAAACAGACGAAAAACGCTGCACACCTGAATAACCAGCCCTTGTAATAGTGAACGGGCGTTTATTCTTCATCAGCTTACGCAAACCTTCATATGTGGCGCGCACCATCTGCATGCCATATATATTATGTGCCTTGCGGTGCGATCCGCGATGCCCGTCGTATTGATGGCGCACATCATCCGGGAAAGTTCCATTACCAAATACGGCAGGCTCGTTCATATCATTCCATACACCTGCCACGCCCAACTGCACCAGTTCGTCAAACAAACCGCCCCACCATTCCCTGACTTCGGGATTGGTAAAATCCGGAAACTGGCAACGACCGGGCCATACATGGCCTTCCATAAAGTAATCGTCGCACCGTCGGCAGAAATATCTCTTTTCTTTTCCTTCTTTAAACACCGAGTAATTATCGTCCACACGTATCCCCGGGTCAATGATCACCACTGTTTTAAATCCCTGGTCAGATAGTTCCCTGATCATCTTTTTCGGATCAGGAAAATATTTGCGGTTCCAGGTAAAGCAACGGTAACCGTCCATATAATCTATATCCAGGTAAATACCATCGCAGGGTATCTTTTGCTCTCGGAAAGTCTTGGTCACCATCCTCACTTTTGATTCCGGATAATAACTCCAGCGGCACTGGTGATAGCCAAAAGCCCAAAGCGGCGGCATAGGATGCGTGCCGGTTATGATGTTATAGCGTTTTACCACGTCCATCATATGCGGACCGTGGATATAATAATATTGCAGCTCTCCACCCTCGGCCCAGAAACTGGTTTTGGTATTATCTTCTGCGCCGAAGTCAAATTCTGCCTTAAAGGTGTTATCAAAGAATATCCCGTGAGCAATTCCTTCGTTCAAGCTGATATAAAAAGGAATGCTGCGGTATAAAGGATCCTGGTTCCAGGAAAAAGAATAAGCATCTGTATTCCAATTCTTTAACCGCTTTCCTCTCAAGTTAAACTCTGTGGGCTTATCACCCATACCAAAAAAGCTTTCGCCCTCGTGGCATTCTTTGGTGCAGTAAACATAATACCCGCCAAACTTCACGTTTTCTTCCCAGTGCATAGGCACAGCATCCGAACTGGTTACGAAGTTTTGGTTATCAGAAAAAGAGATAAAGAAATCTTTTTTGCGGACGTGGCAATTAACAATATTAGTGGAAACCACGTACTCCTCCTCATTTTCATGCAAGCTAAACACAGATATTTTCTTATCCAGTTTAGGTACAGCGTATGAAAATTCGTCTAAAAAAACGCTATGAGGAGCCAGTCTTACCCTGATGATCTCGTCAGTAACAACGGTTACTTCTACTTTAGCATCACCATCGGTAAAAAAGAATTTATTGTCTTTTTGTTCAGCGCCAACCGGAACACCCAGGTATTTTTTTACAATAGGCTTGATGCCGGCGGCGGGGTTATTTACGTGGTGAAACTCTTCTTCTTCCACCGGGTTATCAGGCAATATTTCGGGATTGAGTATATTTTTATCTTCCATTAACTATAAAAAGTATCGTCTAATTCTTTGTGTTCTTTTAACGCAATATAGGGATTGGGGTTTGGAAATATCGCATCAAATTTCACCTGTTTGCATTAAATCACACCTGGTCAATGATTTGTATCTTCTTTCCATCCTGCACATAAAGTACCGATATGGCCCCCAGGAACATAAACACCCCGGCCATTATTAAAGCATAAATGGCATGGCTATGATAAAAATACTTAACAATTGGGCCACCGATGATACCGTTCACAATTTGCGGAAAGGTGATAAAAAAGTTAAATATCCCCATGTACACACCTATTTTTTTTACCGGGATGGAACTCGAGAGGATGGCGTAAGGCATTGCCAGTATACTGCCCCAGGCTAATCCGATCCCGATCATTGAAAGCAGCAGCAAATAATGATTTTCTATAAAATAAATGGAAATGAGCCCCAGACCGCCCATCACTAAGGAGAAGGCATGTGTTTTTATACGGCTTGTGTTACGCACAATACGCGGCAGCAGCAAAGCATAAATAGCCGAAACCTGGTTATAAACCCCGAAACAAACATTTACCCAATTGGCAGCATTGTTATACTCTACCGATGAGGTATCGCCTGCCGGGATGTGATAAACATGATCGACCACCGCCGGTGTGGTAAAAACCCACATTGAAAACAGGGCAAACCACGAGAAAAATTGCACCACGCCTAATTGTTTCATGGTCTTTGGCATATTCACGAGGTCTGAGAAAATCTCTGCGATGCCGCTTTGATGCTTTTCTTCTATGGGATCGGGTTCATGAAATGAAGCAAATTCAGCCGGGGGATATTCTTTTGTGCTGATGACCGTCCATAAGATGCAGCCGATCAATACGATAGCGCCAATATAAAATGAGTATAACAGGTTATCCGGCACAATACCTGGAGCGGCTGTTTTCGGAATATTAAACCACTCTGCAAAAACATAAGGCAGCCACGAGCCAACTACCGCCCCAACACCTATCAGGCAGGTTTGCATAGAAAAGCCCGCATTGTGCTGACTATCAGGCAGATTATCAGCCACTAATGCCCTGAAAGGCTCCATCGCCACATTGAATGAAGCATCCATGATCATCAGCATACCCGCGCCCACTACTATCGGAGGTATCAATGCCGCCAGCATGGATGAATTGGGCATAAAAAGCAAAGCCAGCCCTGAAAGTATGGCACCCGTTAAAAAATATGGCCTCCTGCGACCTAATCTCGTCCAGGTGCGGTCACTGTAGTGACCGATGATAGGTTGGATGATCATCCCTGTTACTGGTGCAGCCAGCCAGAACCAGGATAAATGTTCCACATCGGCGCCAAAAGTTTGCAGGATGCGGCTGGCGTTCCCGGTTTGCAGGGCAAAGCCAAACTGGATACCCAGGAAACCGAAGCTCATGTTAAATATCTGCCAGAAATTTAAACTGGGCTTCTTCTTGATCGCCGGTACTATCATAATTGTGTTGGTTTATTGGTTCACTGGTTCATTAGTCTTTGCAAATGGCCTACCAATGAACCAGTGAACTAATGAGCTATTGAACATTATCAGAAGCTTAACATCATACCGCTCATTGCCGGCAGTGTTATATTAAGCCCGTTATTGATATCGTTTGTATTATATCTCGCCCCGCTTAAAAGCTCTGTAAAATCCTTACTGCCGCTTACCTGCAACTTATCCAACAAGTCTGCCGGGAACTTTACCTGCAGCCTGCGCGCGTCACGGTTAAAATTGGCTATCACTAATATACGTTCTTTATCGGTATACCGAAGGAAAAGGTATAAACGCTGATCGAACCCTGGTTGATGCTCATTGGCTACCATCAACTCCCAAAATTCACCTTCGCGCAAAGCTTCATTATTTCTCACCAGGTTCAGCAGCTTGCTGTAAAATGCTCTTAAGTTTTTCTGATCATCTGATAACTGCCCGCCATCCATCTTTCCGTCATTCAGCCATTTCTGGTGCTCTGGAACTCCCCAATAGTCAAATATGGTGGTACGACCGTCGTTACTGCTAAAGCCTTCTGCTCCATTTGCAGGCTCGCCTACCTCCTGTCCAAAATAGATCATCACCGGCCCAACATTCATTGTAGCCGAAACGATCATGCCCGGCACTGCCAGCCAGGGGTTCCCGACAAAATCAGCCGAAGCAATGCGCTGCTCATCATGATTTTCCATAAAACGCAACATGTGCTCATCGATCGATCTACAGTCATTATTCCAAACACTGTTGATATCCCAGGTGCTGGCATGTGGCTCATTGCAGGTTAGGCGGCGTATGGCATCATATAACCCTACCTTATCATACAGGTAATCAAACTTGCCATTAAATATATAATCATGATATTTGCCACGGTCATATGCTTCGCCGATAAAGATCAGTTGCGGATAAGTTTCCTTTAATTTAGGAATGATCCAGCCCCAAAACTCAAAGGGCACCATTTCTACCATATCACATCGGAAACCATCCACCCCTTTCTTACTCCAGAAGCTAAGAATATCGAACATCTTATTCCAAAGCGGCGGTATTGGGTCAAAATGTGGTTGGCGACCGTTTAAATAGTCGACACCATAATTAAGCTTAATAGTCTCAAACCAATCATTGATCGATGGCGATGCGCTAAAAACATCGTTACCTGTAGCTTTAGCCGGATTCTCCCCGAACCGGCCATCTTTTAAGTCGCTTTGAAAGTTATCTCCACCGGGATTATAACCGGATGGTACCGTAAACGCCTGCCCCGGTATATAATAAAAATCATTTTTAGGGTCGAAGGCCTTGCCTGTATCATCGTCCTGCCCAAAGTCACGGATTCCTTCAGGCTTTACATCCGAGGCATAAGTACGGGCTACATGGTTCGGCACAAAATCCATGATCACCTTCAGCCCATTCTGATGGGTACGCTTGATGAGGTCCTCGTATTCCGCCATCCGGTTGTTTACACCAACCGCCAGGTCCGGGTCAACATCATAATAATCCTTTACTGCATAAGGCGAGCCTGCACGGCCTTTAACCACATCCGGGTCGTCAGGTTTAATACCAAACCCAGAGTAATCCGTCATGGTGGCATGTTCAATTACCCCGGTATACCAAACGTGGGTAAAACCCATTATTTTTATCTCTTGAAGGGCTTTTTCATTAATATCGTTGAATTTGCCAACGCCATTTTCTTCAATTGAGCTATAGAATTTGTTCACCTGTTTAGTGTTGCCAAACAAGCGTGGCAGCAGTTGGTAAATAATTAATTTATGGTCTATTAATGGCTGCATAATTATTCTACCTAAATCTGTTTCCACTTACCTAAATCGTCCCCTAGTTTTGGTGGTTCAAGTACAACCTTGGTGGTCTTCACTGCACTTGTGATACCAGCTTTCAATTCAGATTCACGACCACGAATCATCAATTTCATATCGGGGCCAGATAAATGTTTCACTTCTACTGTATCAGTAGAAATAGTAACTTTTATAAACGTTCCCCTAAACCCTATATTGAAGGAAAACGATTGCCATTTTGCAGGCAAAAAAGGGTTAAATGACAATTTTCCATCCCTCACCCTCATTCCGCCAAAACCTTCTACAACCGACATCCAGGTACCGGCCATCGAGGTAATATGGCAGCCGTCCTCCGTATCGTTGTTATAATCGTCCAGGTCGAGGCGCGAGGTGCGCAGGTAAAATTCGTATGCCCTTGCTTCGTCACCTAATTTTGCCGCGATAATGGCATGTACACAAGGCGATAAGGACGATTCATGCACCGTACGCGGCTCATAGAAATCATAGTTGCGGCGAATGGTATCTATATCGTAATCTTCTTCAAAAAAATAAAGCCCCTGTAAAACATCAGCCTGCTTGATATAACACGACCGTAATATCCTGTCCCAACTACATTTCTGGTTAAGCGGGCGGTCGGCAGCGGGCAGATCTTTAACCGGTGTCAGGTCCTTATCCAAATAACCGTCCTGCTGTAAAAACACGCCAAGTTT
>JBEHXM010000163.1:0-9841 GCA_048498695.1 Bacteroidota bacterium | reverse complement strand
GTATTAATAAAATAGGTAAGCCATTTTTATATATTTGAAACCTTTTAAAACAGAAAATTAACATCCGTTATGTCAAAAATTAAAGTAGAAAATCCTGTAGTTGAACTGGACGGCGATGAAATGACCCGCATTATATGGAAGTTTATTAAAGATAAACTGATAATCCCTTACCTTGACCTGGATATAAAATATTACGATCTGGGTGTTGAATACCGTGACAAAACGGATGACCAGGTAACCGTTGATGCTGCTAATGCAATTAAAAAATATGGCGTTGGTATCAAATGCGCTACCATTACGCCCGATGAAGCACGTGTAGAGGAGTTTGGTTTAAAACATATGTGGAAATCGCCCAACGGAACTATCCGTAATATACTGGATGGTACGGTTTTCCGCGAACCGATAGTGATGGCAAATGTTCCGCGTTTGGTACCAAACTGGACTGCACCGATCTGCATCGGCCGTCATGCCTTTGGCGATCAATACCGCGCTACCGACTTTTTGACAAAAGGTAAAGGCAAGCTCACCATCACTTTTACTCCCGAAGATGGCGGTAAAGAACAATCATTTGAAGTATTCAATTTTAAAGGTGATGGCGTGGCATTAGCCATGTACAATACCGATGAATCAATCAAGGGCTTTGCGCGTGCCTGCTTTAACCAGGCGCTGTTAAAAAAGTGGCCGTTGTACCTTTCAACCAAAAACACCATCCTTAAAAAATATGATGGCCGCTTTAAAGATATCTTCCAGGAGATCTATGAAAATGAATTCAGGCTGGAATTTGAAGCTAACCAACTGACCTACGAGCACCGCCTGATAGACGACATGGTGGCTTCCGCTTTAAAATGGCATGGTAATTTTGTTTGGGCCTGTAAAAACTATGATGGCGACGTACAATCTGATACGGTTGCGCAAGGCTTTGGTTCATTAGGGTTAATGACCTCCACATTGGTTACCCCTGATGGCAAAACCATGGAAGCCGAAGCGGCACACGGCACTGTAACCCGCCATTACCGTGATCATCAGGCTGGTAAGCCAACCTCGACCAATCCTATTGCTTCTATTTTTGCATGGACAAGAGGGTTGGAGTTCCGCGGCATGCTGGATAACAATAAGGAACTGATCAATTTCTGCAAAACCCTGGAAGAAGTTTGTATAGAAACCGTTGAAAGCGGCAAAATGACCAAGGATCTTGCTATCACCATCAAACCGAAAGTAGAACACGGCAAGGATTATTTGTATACCGAAGAATTCCTGGCTGCTATTGATGAAAATTTGAAGAAGAAATTGGGTAAATAATCCATTACATCAATATATAATGCCCATCTTTTATCAGGATGGGCATTTTTTTTGAATCTCTAAAAACTATACCCTGCATTTTTCATTTATTTTATAACCTCTATCTTAGCGATCAAAATATTATACTATGTCTGCATTATATCCCTTAAAGTTCAAAGCCATTTATAAAGATAAAATATGGGGTGGCCACAAGATCAATACCTATTTACATAAAGATTTTGGTAACCTGCCCAATTGCGGCGAAAGCTGGGAAATATCAGGTGTCAAATCTGATGTATCGGTTGTGGCCAATGGCGAGCTGGCAGGTGAATCACTGGCTGATCTGCTGGAAAAGTATAAGGATGAGTTGGTAGGTAAAAAAGTGTACGACCATTTTGGAAATATATTCCCGCTGCTGATCAAATTTATCGATGCCAACGACGATCTATCTATACAGGTACATCCTAATGATGAGTTGGCTAAAAAACGTCACAATTCATTTGGCAAAACTGAAATGTGGTATGTGATAGAGGCTGACCCCGGCTCCACACTTATTTCAGGGTTTAACCAGCCGCTTGATCAGCAAATTTACCTGGATAAACTGAATAGCGGCCATATTATGGATATTCTGAATAAAGAGAATGTGAAAGCAGGTGACGTGTTCTTTTTACCTGCGGGAAGGGTACATACCATCGGCAAAGGATTACTAATTGCCGAAATACAGCAAACTTCTGACATTACTTACCGGATCTATGATTTTGATAGGGTAGATGACAAAGGCCATAAACGCGAATTGCATACCCAGGAAGCCCTTGCTGCTATAGATTATCATTATTATGGTGAATATAAAACCAAATATCAACCGGAGAAAAATGAGACGGTAGAACTGGTAAAATGCCCTTACTTTACTACCAATGTGCTTGATTTTACGGAAAACACTTCTAAAGATTATTCTAATCTCGATTCATTCGTGATCCACATCTGCGTAGCGGGCGATTACGTACTGGAAGCTGACGGTAAACAATACCCGGTAAAAATGGGCGAAAGCATCCTGCTGCCAAAAACAATAAACGCAGTTGAATTAAAAACTACCAAAGGTTTTAAAATACTGGAAAGCTATATTGAATAGTTATGAGTAATGGGTTTTGAGTGGTGAGTTTTGAAGAGTTAAATACTCATTACTCAGCACTCAAAACTTAATACTAACCTAAGTAAGTCTAATTGTAAATTTAGTACCCTCGTCCACCTTGCTTTCAATATTGATGGTGCCACCAAGTGCTTCGATCTGGTTACGGGTGATGAACAGGCCGATGCCCTTAGCTTCAGGATTTTGATGGAAGGTTTTATACATGCCAAATACGCTGTCGCCATAACGTTCCATATCGATACCCACGCCGTTATCCTCAAAGTATAGGTACACATGGTTACCCTCTCTTAAAGTATGGCACCTGATCACCGGTTTACGGTCGGGGCTCCGGTATTTAATCGCGTTAGTCAGCAGGTTTTGGAAAATGCTTTCCAGGTAAGCCGGGATATAATCCACCTCGGGACACTTACTGAAATCATACCTGATATCAGCCTGGGTTGCCTTGATATTGCTTTCAAGTGCAGCTAATATGATATTGAAGGTAAATTCAAAATTTAGCCGCTTTCTTTCCTTGCCTATTTCTGTCTGTATCTTAACGATTTCGCTCAGGTGGTCGATGGTGGTTTTCAGGCTGTCGCTGATCGATTTAATATGTGAGAATATTTCTTTCCTGTCATCCGGGTGATCCGTTTGCTCATGCAGGTTCACCATAAACTGCAGGTTGCCGGTATGTGAGCGCAGGTTATGCGATACGATGTAGGCGAAGTTCTGCAGGCGTTTATTCTGATCGCCTAATAAATTAACCGCATTCTGAACATCCGACTCCTTCTTTTTGATATAGTCAATGTTCTGGAAAACACACCTTGCGGTGATACACTGGCCATAATCATCAATTACGGCAACACCTTTTACACGCAGCCATATCTGGTTATTTTTTGCCGTCTTAAATAATAGTTCAAGGTCAAACGGCTGCGAATATTTTACAATATTGTCAATAGCATTGCTTATTGCATCGCGGTTTGCGGGTTCAAAAAAGCTGACCACTTCCTCAATAGTGAGCTTTACGGTATCCTGCAGTTCAAAAATGTCATAAGCTTCACGCGTAAGCGATACGGTCATGCTTTTTACGTCAATTTCCCATCCACCAACTTTGGCTATTTTGATCGTTTCCTTAAAAAGGAAATCGTTCCGGTTGGCTTGCAGCCCTAAAAGCTTAAAATCATGTACATCTACAAGTGAACCGGTAATTTTTGGTTCGGTCTTATCCCCCCATCTTTTTACAGTACTTTCAAACCAGCGGAAGCCCGATCTTTTGGTCAGTAAACGGATAAGTACAGTTTCTACAGCATCCTGCTGATGCCTGTTGATGGACTTTAAGAATGTAGGTTTGTCCTCGTAGTAGAGGATATTTTCGAAGAAATAATCATAAGATGATGGAATATCCCCAACTTCATACCCCAAAACGGTATAAAAACCAGACGACCATTTTACCTCTTTTGTGATGATATTATATTCCCATAACCCCGTATTTATAGCATTGATCAGCTCGGTAATATGGAAATCCCCATCATAAGAAAATTTGTCTCCTTCAGTTAAGCTCATATTCTCAGATGGTCACAATATTTTTATGATGGTTAAGTAAAAAGTTAATCATTAGTTCAGCTTGATCAAATTACCTGTATTGTAACAAATAGCAGGGGTTGCAAATAACAGACCAATAATTTTATGCAAATTCAAATTGTTAGATGTATTCCCTATTTACTTCATTTACAATCCATTATTATACGGTAAAAACTTAGATTAAGTTCAGTTTTATACGAAATTTCAACGATTTAGCACGTTAACGGGACTTAAAAACGGGTAATAAATTGCCCATATATTGTTGATGCTCAAAGCAGTAGTCAGAGCAGGATCGGCTTGGTATTTTTACAAAAAGAAATTCAGATAATGGTAATTCTAATCAGCAACGCTCTTCTTTTCGAGCTTTTTATGGATGCTAACGGTTTCCATTAACGCAGCCGAACCATACCAGGGATGCAGCTCCATAATTAATGAACCGGCTTTTATAGCAGGGTCAGTTTCTGTTAATTTCCTGGCTTCTTCCACGGTGGTCACGTTGAATATAAAAATGCCTTCAATAGGCTGATCATCCATAAAGGGGCCGGCAACAATTAATTTCCCTTCATCTGCTAACCGCATTATATTTTTTAAATGTGCTATCTGCAATTGATGGCGTGCTACAGAATCTTTTAACTGATTTGGCCCGGACTTTAAAAAAGCCATTACATAAACTTTCATACCGTATTGGTCGGCGCCAAGTTTTTGTGCGAGTTGGGGATCGTATTGCGGGTTTTTGGATTGTGCGAAGCAGCTGACACTGGCTAACAGCAGCAGCGCCATCATCAGGTTTTTTATCATGGTTCGATTAATTAGTTGTATAAATATACTAATCCTTGTATCGATTTTCAAGTTCGTCTAAAGCATTTTTGGCTATCCATTTTGCAGGCTTGCTATCCTGTTGTGCAATGAGCATTGCAGTTTGAATAGCTAATTGGTGTAGCGTCTTATTTCTTTTGCCGATTTGCCTTAATGCCCAGTTGACCGCCTTTTTTACAAAATTTCGGTCATCCCAGGCCTCCCGCTCCATGATCGGGAAAAATTGAAGAAACTCTTTATTATCTGCCTTTTTGTTGTGGACTGCGAACTCGGCCATCAGCACAAACCCTGCGCGTTTAATATATTCCTTTTCTGATGAACTGTATTCAATGGCTTTATCAATGGCAAACTCTGTCCGGTCGAACAAATTGCCGCAAACCTGGTCGCACACATCCCATGAATGGAAATCAGCCACCCAGGTATCCATTTGTTGAGGCGTCACGAATTTAGGGTCGCCGATCATAGAAGCCAGTATGCGGCATTCATGTATATCGGTGTCCCATAGCTCAAGTGACAGCGCCTGGTCCTTTTTGATTTCTTTTGCCAGTTGACGAACCTTCGGCATCGCAACGCCCAATGCTTTGGAATTATCAATAGCGTAACGCTTCATCCCTTCGAGGTGTGAAGCATCCGACCTTTGCCTCAATTGCTCAATTACTTCGGCGACATTCATGCAAGAAAATTAAGAAATTATCGACACAAAAAAGCCGGGGATTACCCGGCTCAAATAATTCTATTCCGCATTTGAAATTCCGACTTCCGCAATCTTACAGATTTCCCCTCAATTCCTGCTCATGCTCAATTGCTTCAAACAATGCCTTGAAATTACCCGCCCCGAATGAACGTGCGCCTTTTCGTTGTATGATCTCGAAAAATACAGTTGGACGGTCTTCCAGTGGCTTGGTAAATATCTGAAGTAAATAACCTTCGTCATCACGGTCAACTAAAATACCTAACCTTTTCAAGGGCTCCAGGTCTTCATCGATGTGGCCTACGCGATCCAGCAACTCATCGTAGTAAGTAGTGGGTACTGATAAAAACTCGATGCCGCGTTTTTGCAACTCGGTTACGGTTTCAACAATATTGCCGGTTGCCAGAGCCAGGTGCTGTACACCTTCTCCTTCGTAAAACTCCAGGTATTCCTCTATCTGCGATTTCTTTTTGCCTTCTGCAGGTTCATTGATCGGAAATTTCACATACCCGTTGCCATTGCTCATTACCTTGCTCATCAGGGCAGAGTATTCGGTCGAGATCATTTTATCATCAAAGGTCAGGATGTTTTTAAAGCCCATCACTTCTTCATAAAAATTCACCCAATCATTCATTTTATGCCAGCCCACATTGCCCACGCAATGATCCACGTAAAGCAGACCGGTTGGCTCGGGATTATAATCCGTTTTCCATTCCTGGTACCCCGGCAGGAATATACCCTTGTAGTTTTTTCGTTCTATAAACAGGTGCACCGTTTCGCCATATAATTTAATGCCACTGGTGCGCACTTCGCCGTGTTCGTCTGTTAATGTTTTAGGTTCCTGGTATGGTGCTGCACCGCGAATGGTAGTCTGTTCAAAGGCACTGTAAGCATCGTCCACCCATAAGGCTAATACTTTCACCCCGTCGCCATGTTTTTTAAGATGTTCGGCTATCGGGTGATCAGAATGCAATGGCGTAGTTAAAACCAGGCGTATCTTATCCTGCTTCAATACATACGACGCCCTGTCGCGCACCCCGGTTTCCGGACCTGCATAGGCCAGGCTCTGAAAGCCAAAGGCTGTTTTATAAAAATGAGCCGCCTGCTTGGCATTGCCCACATAAAATTCAACATAATCTGTTCCGTTCAGCGGTAAAAAATCAGTTGATTCTTGTTTTTTATCTATGGTTAGTGTTTCCATTTTTTCTTTTTGTTGTAAAGTTGAAAGGTTTGAAAGTTGTAATGTTCTTATCCGGTTGAATAGTTAAAGTATTGCAGGTCAACTTTTCAACCTTACAACGTTCCAACTTTCCAACAACCTTCTCACCCTGCCCAGCTCTTGTAATAGTTTCCGTCCTCAATTTGTAATGCGTCTTCTGTCAGCATCAGCGGCCTGAATGGATCTATCATCACGGCCAGTTCATCAGTCGATTCCTTGCCGATTGATTTTTCTACGCTTCCCGGATGCGGGCCGTGTGGTATGCCACCGGGATGCAGGGTGATTTGTCCCTTAACCACGCTCTTACGACTCATAAAATCGCCGTCAACATAATACAATAGCTCATCGCTGTCTACATTACTATGGTTATATGGAGCGGGGATGGATAAAGGATGATAATCAAACTTGCGCGGTACAAATGAGCAGATCACAAAGTTATGCCCTTCAAAAGTTTGATGTACCGGCGGTGGTTGATGCAGACGACCAGTTATAGGTTCAAAATTGTGTATCGAAAACCCGTAAGGATAATGATAGCCATCCCAGCCGATAAAATCAAAAGGATGCGTACCGTAGGTGTAGGGATAAATAAGTCCCTGCTTTTTGATCAATATCTTAAAATCACCTTTTTCATCGTGTGTTTCTAAATTTTCCGGCAGCTTCAGATCGCGCTCACAATAGGGGGCATGTTCCATTAGCTGGCCATACTGATTCAGGTAACGTTTTGGGAAACGTATCGGGCTGAAGCTCTCTACAATGAACAGGCGGTTATCTTCACCATCAAATTCCATCTGGTAAATAGTACCGCGTGGTACGATCAGGTAATCGCCGTATTCAAATTTGATATTTCCAAAGCCGGTTTTTAATGTCCCTGAACCCACGTGCACAAATATTACTTCGTCAGCCTGACTGTTTTTGTAAAAATAGTCGGTCATGCTTTTGCGCGGTGCTGCCAGGGATATATGCAGGTCGCTATTCACCAGAACAGGTTTGCGGCTTTTTAAATAGTCATCCTCCGGTTTGATATTAAAGCCGATGAGGCTGGTATGTTTTAAATGCTTTTCCCTGGCAATTTTTGGCTCGACAGAATAAGGCTCGCCCAAAGTTTTGACTATAGTAGGCGGATAGGCATGGTATACCAGCGAGTACAGGCTCGAAAAGCCTTCGGTGGATACCAGTTCCTCGGCATATAAAGTACCATCCGGCTTACGGAATTGCGTATGCCGTTTCGGCGGGATATTTCCTAATGTATGATACATGGTTTGTTTTTTGGTATACTATAAACGTTTAAGAAGTAATAAAAGTTTAAAAAGTTGCAGAGGTTGTAAGGGTTAAAAGGTTGTAAATGTTTGTTTTACTATTACAACTACTCCAGCCTTTACAACTATTTCAACTAAAACAAATTAGTATTGCGCCAAAACGATCTTAGCGAGCACAGCATCCCTGAAGGAAGAGGCATCACTCATAGAAGTGAGCCCGAGGGAGAAAAGAAAATGTTTTTGAATGCTCAACATTATAATACAAAATTAAGGTTATATATTTAATATGCAAGCATAGTATTGGTTGATTAAGTTGAATAGTTGAGTAAGTTTAGATTGAGTTAGAACAGCTTGTTAAAGATTAGTTCATTGCCGTTGGCTGCAGCCAACGGAATATCAGGAAGAAGGGAAAGGCTTTAGCCAAACAATAATTTAGGCTAAAGCCATGTTAAGGGATTTCTCTATCCCGCCCCATAAATGGGACGGCAATGAAATTAATAACCTTTAACTCATCAACTTAATCCAACTCAATTAACCATTCAACTCAAATGCTTAGCTTTGAAAACCATTTAACCAATTGACCAGCCAATGAAATTAGTATCCTACAGAACCGAAGACCGGGAGCACCTGGGCATTTATGTGAACGGGCATATTTATAACCTCAACTCGTGCCATAAATTGCTGCCCGATAATATGAACGAATTTTTATGGGGCGGGGATGAGTTAATGGACCGGGCTAAAAAGGTGAATAATGACATTGCATCGGGGAAATTAGCGGCTAAAGAGGAGCTGTTTTTTGAATTGCTGGCCCCTGTGCCGCACCCGACATCCTGCCGGGATGGGTATGCTTTTCGCCAGCATGTGGCCGCTGCGAGGCGCAACCGTAAGGCCGAAATGATACCACAGTTTGACCAATACCCGATATTTTATTTTACCAATCATAATGCCATACAGGGCACCGGCGAAATAGAATGCATGCCCGATCATTTCGAAAAACTTGATTTTGAACTGGAAGTAGCTGTGGTACTCAATAAGAAAGGCAGAAATATCAAGGCTGCGGATGCCGACAATTATATAGCAGGTTACATGATCATGAATGACATGAGCGCGCGCACCCTGCAGATGGAAGAAATGCTGCTTAATCTGGGTCCGGCAAAAGGGAAGGATTTTTCAACGGTAATAGGTCCCTGGCTGGTAACGCCTGATGAGTTGGAGCCATACAGAGCAGCACCCAAACCCGGTCACACCGGTAATGCTTATAATCTTACCATGAAATGCCATGTGAATGGCAAGGAAGTATCCAGCGGTAATATGGCTGATATGGACTGGACCTTCGCCGAGATCATCGAGCGTTGCGCCTATGGCTGCGATGTGTTACCGGGCGATGTCATCGGCTCGGGTACGGTAGGCACCGGTTGTTTTTTGGAGCTGAATGGTACCGGTTTACTGAATGATCCTAACTATCAATCACAATGGCTGCGGCCCGGCGATCTGGTGGAGATGGAAGTAACAGGATTAGGTATTTTGAGCAACGTGATTAAAAAAGCGAAGAGTGATTTTTCGATATTGGCTTTGAAGAAACTTTAACCCTAATTGTCATGTTGAACGAAGTGAAACATCTTCTTCACTATGCATTCGCAGACTTTTCTCTTGAAGAAGATCCTTCGCTATCGCTCAGGATGACAAATTGTATAGTATATGCTGACAATTAAAACATCAGACCTCACCACACCCGAACTGCATAACTACCTGCAATACGCTATTGCACCGCGACCTATTTGTTTTGCATCAACGGTGGATAAGGATGGGAATGTGAACCTGAGTCCTTTCAGTTTTTTTAATTTGTTTGGCAGTAATCCGCCTGTGTGCGTTTT
>JBEHXM010000162.1:0-10017 GCA_048498695.1 Bacteroidota bacterium | reverse complement strand
GACAATACCACCACCAGCCTGACAGTAACACCTACCGTAAACGATGCCACGGCGATGGTAACTGTTAATGGTGTTACTGTAGTTTCAGGGATTGCTTCAGCTGCTATCCCTTTGGTAGTTGGCCAAAATACGATCACTACAGTAGTAACGGCACAGGATGGCACTACTACCGGTACTTATACCATAACGGTTACCAGGGCGCCATCGGCTTCTGCGTCATTGTCAAATCTGGTCATCAGCTCGGGCACGCTAACTCCTGTTTTTGATACGGCAACTGCCAATTATACTGCCGATGTCACCAATACAACTACCAGCATCACCGTAACACCGACAACAAGCGACGCTGCCGCGACGGTAACCGTGAACGGCGTAGCGGTAACTTCAGGGGCAGCATCAGGTGATATTGCTTTACAATTCGGTGCTAACGTGATCACTACGGTGGTGACGGCGCAGGACGGTACCACCAAAGGAATATATACTTTAACAGTTAACCGGGAGGCTTCATCAGTAGCTACCCTGAGTAACCTGACCATCAGCTCCGGCACGCTGGCGCCATTATTTACAAGCGGAACTACCAGTTATGCGGCAAGTGTAAGCAATGCCACCACCAGTGTAAGATTAACTCCGACAGCAAGCGATGCCACAGCAACAATAACAGTCAACGGTACTGCTGTTACATCCGGTTCTGCATCCGGTCCTATCACTTTAAAGATCGGATCTAATGTGATTACTATCGTAGTAAGGGCTCAGGATGGATCAACTACCAGTACTTATACCGTAACAGTGGACAGGCCGGCCTTAACAGCGGTGATCCTGAATAACCTGACCATCAGCACAGGTTCGCTTGCGCCAACTTTTGATAGTCAGACCTTTAGTTATGTATCGGCTGTGGGCAATGCTACCACCAGCCTGACGGTGACGGCCACTACCAGCGATGCCACAGCTACATTAACGGTAAATGGCACCACAGTAGGATCAGGCAACCCTTCAAATCCGATAGACCTGCAGGTAGGTCCTAATGTGATCACCGTAGTGGTAACTGCACAAAACGGACTAACCACCACTTATACCATCACTGTGGCCAGGGCAGCGTCGTCCAACGCATTATTGACTAATCTGACCATCAACAGCGGTGTTTTGACGCCGGCATTTGACTCTAATACATTTAATTATACGGCTACGGTAGATAACAGTACTAATGTGGTCAGCCTTACACCAACTGCAGCCGACGCCAACGCTACCATCAAAATTAACGGTATTAGCGTGAACAGCGGTTCGGCAAGCGGTTTGTTCAACCTGGCAATAGGTACCAATACTTTAACTACGGTGGTAACGGCAGTAGACGGAACCACAACACAAAGTTATACGCTCGTTGTCACCCGGAATGCCTTGCAGCAGGATGTAGTGCTGGCAAATAATATTTTAACGCCTGACGGGGATGGGAAGAATGATATATGGATGGTTAAAAACATCCAGTTGTTCCCTAACAATACCGTAACAGTATATGACCATTCGGGTAGGGTTGTTTATACCAAAAAAGGTTATACTAATGATTGGGACGGCACCTTTAGCGGTGCGCCGTTGAATGAAGATACCTATTACTATTTAATAGACCTTGGCCCCGGCGAACGTAAGGTGAAGGGTTTTATAACCGTAATTAAAAAGAGGTAATAATTAAGTCGGCAAAGAATAAAACACCAGGAACAAGATGTTAATTTATAATAAATATAAAAGATCAGCAGTAAAGTTCAGTTTCGTTTTGGCGGCTTGTACGGCGATCATCCTATTATCTGCAATACATGCAAATGCACAAATAACAAACATACAATCAGCATTTTTTCAGAACCAGTACCTGGTCAACCCGGCAATGGCAGGGATGGAACAAGGGCTTAACCTGAATATGAATTACCATCAGCAATGGGTCAGCACACCGGGTAGCCCACGCCTGACCACATTTACTGCCGACTATAATTCGGGAAACAAAGTTGGCCTGGGCTTAAATATTTATAACGATAAAGCCGGACTGATCAGCAGGACAAGAGTAATGGGCACTTATGCCTATCATCTTACGCTGAACGATAAGGGAGATAGATTAAACTTTGGCGGGTCTTTAGGGATAAACGATGCTTTTATCAATGAAAGTAGTATCATAGGCGATCCCAACGACCTGGCTATACCTGAATTTAATAAACACGGTTTGTATGCAGATGGGGATATAGGCGTAGCATACACCAGTACCAAATTTAATGCGCAAATAGCCCTGCCAAATCTGAAACGGCTTTTCTTTAAAAGTGCAGTAGATGACGTGGATGTTGAAGGGTCAAACTTTTATGCTGCTTTAAGTTATAAACTGCAATTATCCAATGATTTTAATTACAGTGTTTTTACTATCGAACCAAAAATGGTGTTCAGAAGTGTTATCGGCTTCAATAATATAGTCGACCTGGGTTTTAATTTATACCGTAATACATTTGAAGATAATTATCAGTTAAATGTTTTAGGTATCTATCACACCGATAATAGTGTTACCCTGGGTGCAGGGATAGATATGCACAATTTTGGCGTATTGTTTTCCTATTCTTACAACACAGGCCCGCTAAGCACTTATGCCAATAATACCTTTGAGCTGGGGATTAGTTTGAAGTTGCTGAAAAAAGCATTGTAAAAAATCAACCTATATTTAGCACATCCTCTCCCGAAGGAAAGCCTCTGCATTTTTTTGTGCCTTTTCAGCATCAAATTGATTATTATTGTTGTGTAACTACAAACACAGCTAAATCAAATAGCTGCAACCAATTATGACAGACCAACAACCTACAGCAAGGAAATTCCTGATTGCAGCTCATGGTGCTTTTGCCAAAGGGATAAAATCCTCCCTGGATATGATCATCGGCGAGACGGATAATGTATTCCTGATACAAGCCTATCTTGACGAGAGTCGCCCTGTGGAGGATGAATTAGCTGATGTGCTGCAAGACCTCAAAGGGGATGAAGAATTGGTGATTTTTACAGACCTGCTCGGCGGAAGCGTAAATAATGTGATGCTGAGGAATGCCCTGCGGGAAAATGTACATATCGTATCGGGTTTTAATCTGCCTTTGCTGATCGAAATAATTTTAGCTGATACCGATACACCTGTTATAGAGGTGCTTGAAAGCGCCATTACCAATGCAAAAGAGCAAATGGTGTATGTAAACAAACTGATCACCACCAACAATAACCAGAATAATGATTAAACTGACTCGTATTGACGACCGGCTGCTGCATGGCCAGGTAGCATTTACATGGACCCCGGCAGTAAGCGCTGATTGCCTGATCATAGCCAATGATAAAGCCTCGAAGGATGAGTTTTTAAAGATGACGCTTAACCTGGCCAAACCGGCTTCGGCAAAGCTTCTGATCAAATCGATAGCTGATACGGTTACTTTTCTGAAAGATTCAAGGAGTCAACCGCTGAAGGTTTTGATCATTGTTAACTCCGTAAAGGATGCAGCTGCTTTGGCAAATGAAGTGAGCGAGATACTGTCCGTCAACTTTGGGGGTTTGCGGGCAAGAGAAGGGGCGAAATCCATTTCAAAGGCAATTGCTGTTACCGACGAAGATATTTCGGTTATCAAAGAGATGCTTGCCAAAGGGCTGGAACTGGAAGTGAGGCAGGTGCCTACCGATAAAAAAGTACTGATCGACACCCTGATTTAAACCATTAAATTGTGCTGTTAACCTTCCTGTTACTTACTACTATTGCCGTGTTCGGGCATTTTGAGGACTTCCTGGGTACAACCCTGTTAAGTCGTCCGCTGGTTTTGGGGCCGCTGGTGGGTTTGGTTTTGGGCGATGTGACACAAGGCGTCATGATCGGCGCTACCTTGGAGCTGATATTTATGGGCAACATCAAAGTGGGGGCCGCTATTCCGCCTGATATTATCACAGGTGGTGTGCTGGGTACTGCTTTTGCCATTATGTCGCACAAAGGTCCGGCTATTGCTTTAGCGCTGGCAGTACCTATTTCCATCCTGGCCGAACTGGTGATCAGCGGCTTGTTTGTTTTCAGGGCGATATTCAATAAAAAATTTAATCAATACGCCGAAGAAGGCAATTTTAAAAAGATACAGCAACTCCATATCCTTTCCGGTTTATTAAAGCCTTTTTTGATGGGGGTGATCATTTTTATCGCGCTTGAGGTTGGCTCCAATGCCGTCAAGTCTTTTCTCGACCTAATACCTGCCTGGGTGCAGTCAGGCTTGCAGGTGGCCGGCAATATGCTTCCGGCTTTGGGTTTTGCCTTGTTAATGAACCTGATGTTCAACAAACGAGTGGCGCCTTACTTCTTTTTGGGTTTTATGCTGGCCGCCTATTTAAAGCTGCCCATAATTGCTATTGGTGGACTGGGTGTGATCATTGCTTTGATCGTTACCCAAACACCGCCAAAACCGGTTGCCAGTGATGACGATTTCGATTTTGATGAACCTGCCACAGACGAAAGTAATAGTGCGCCTGTAGGTCATAAACTTTCTAAGGGAACTATCCGAAGTTTGTTTTTCAGATCGCTTACCCTCGAAGCCAATTTTAATTTTGAGACCTGGCAGAACACAGGTTTTGCTTTCACCATTATACCTGTACTAAAAAAGCTGTATCATAGCAAAGAGGCAATGACCAGGGCGCTGAAAAGGCACCTGCAATTATTCAATACCAGTCCGTATGGTTCCACTTTAATCATCGGTATCACTGCCGCAATGGAGGAACAAAACAGCCAGGATGCGGATTTTGATGAGGAGTCCATCAGTTCGGTTAAATTGGGATTGATGGGACCACTGGCCGGTGTGTTCGATTCTTTGTTTTGGGGTACATTTAAGGTAATAGCTGCGGGAGTAGGTACCTCGCTGGCAATTAAGGGGAATATTCTAGGTCCTGTTCTTTTCCTGCTCATTTTCAATGTTCCGCATTTGCTGCTCAGGTATAATTTAACCTTTATCGGCTACAACACCGGCACAAAATTCCTGCAAAATCTATCCAAGAATAATGTGATGGATAAACTAACACAGGGCGCGGCTATCTTAGGCCTGATGGTGGTTGGTGCAATGCCCGCCACGCTGATGGCTATCAAAACACCATTATCTATTGGTGGCTCATCTTCCGCAGTAGGGGTGCAGGGGATACTCGACCAGGTTGTTCCGGCTATGATCCCGCTGGGGCTTACTTTCCTGACCTACTATTTTGTGAAGAAGAATGTAAAAACTACCTACCTGCTTTTAGGCTTACTTGCGTTGGGTTTTGTCGGCAGTATAATTCATTTGTTTGTATGATACAGGGCATAGGAGTTTCACCGGGCATCGCGATAGGCAAGGCGCGTTTACTGAAAAAGAAGAGCGCTGTGCTAACAGGGATTGTGCTGACAAGCGATGGTGAGATCGTACTGGAAATTGAAAAATTCGATCAGGCTGTTGCGCTATCCATCACCGAGGTTGAAACGATGATCGGTAATTATGATGCATCAGCCGGTACCGAAGGACTGGATATTCTGGAGGCACACATTGAGCTGTTAAGCGATCCACAGATAAGGGAAGACTTGGTTGAAAAAATCACCGCCGAAAAGAAAAACGTAAATGATGCCCTGGTAGAAGTGATACAAAATGCAGCCGCTATATTCAAAAGCATGGATGATGAATACATGAGCGCTCGCGCGGCAGATGTGGAAGATATCGGTAACCGGATATTAAAAAATTTGGCCCCTCATGCACAAATAACAGAATCTGCCTACGAAGCCGGAACGATCATTATCGCAGAAGACCTGACGCCCTCGGATACTATAACAATGAATATTGAACTGGTATCAGGGTTTGCCACTCAGGTTGGAGGAAAAACCTCGCATGCCGCTATTATCGCAAAATCACGTGGCATACCGGCAGTTTTGGGTTGTGGTGAGGATTTAAAAAAGGTGCAGGATAGTGATACGGTCATATTAGATGGCCAAACAGGTGCGGTTATCATTAATCCGGAGCAGCATGTATTGAAAGAATATGAGCTGAAAAGAGAGGAATGGCAGCAGCAGTCTGTTTTGTTGAGGTCGTTAAAAGATAAACCTGCTATAACCAGGGATGGGGTGGTGGTAACATTATTAGCTAATGTTGCCGATGCAGTCGAAATGGAGCACGCGCTTGAGTTTGGAGCCGAAGGGTCAGGTTTGTTCCGTACTGAATTCCTCTTTTTAGGCCGGGATAATTTCCCGACGGAAGACGAACAGTTTGAATATTATAAAGCTGTTGCGCTAAAAACAAAAGGCAAACCGGTTACGGTACGAACGCTGGATATCGGCGGCGACAAGCAGCTAACCTATTTTAATTTCCCGCAGGAGCAAAATCCATTTTTGGGTTATCGCGCTATCCGATTATGCCTGGACAGGACGGATATTTTCATTACCCAATTAAAAGCCATTCTGCGGGCCAGTGCATTCGGGAATATGAAGATCATGTTTCCCATGATCGCAAACATCCGGGAGCTGCGAACTGCAAAAGCGATCTTGCAGGATGCAAAAGATGAACTATTAAGGGATCATATCAGCTTTGATAAAGAAATTAAAGTGGGTATCATGATCGAGATTCCATCTGCTGCCGTTATGGCTGATATGCTGGCAAAGGAAGTGGATTTTTTTAGTATCGGCACCAATGATCTTACTCAATATATCCTGGCAGTCGACCGGATGAACGAAAAAATAAAAGACCTGTATGAGCCCTTGGACCCGGCTGTGTTGCGTTTGATCAGCAATGTGATCGAACAGGGGAACAAAAATAATATCGGGGTAAGTATGTGCGGCGAAATGGCATCAGATCCCGGCGCGGCGCTTTTATTGTTAGGCATGGGCCTCCGGGAATTTTCAATGAGCGCGGCGTCTATCCCGCAGGTAAAAAAACTGATCATCAATAATAACCTTTCCGATGCAAAGAGAATTTGCACCGATGTTATGCAAATGGATAATTCACACGATATCATTCAATATTTACAGCAAGCAAGCCAATGATCTCAAACGACTATATCATTACCTCGGCCGAGGGAATACATGCCAGGCCAGCAACCGCACTGGTAAAACTCACCAAAAATTTTAAATCGGCTATCAGCATAAAAAAGGGCGACAAAACAGTGAAACTGAACAGCCTGCTTAATATCTTAGGCTTAAATGCCAAAGGCGGTGAAACGATAGCGATCATTGCCGATGGTGAGGACGAAAAGGAGGCCATGGCAGCGATAGATCAATTTTTTAACGAACATCTGAAAGACCTGTAATAATAGCAATATGAAGATCACGATAACCAAAAACGAAGAAGAATTTAATATAACCGCGGCCTGGCGCATTATCGCCCAGATGCTGGAAAAACCCAATGCGGTGATCGGTCTTTCAACCGGGCAAACCACTATCGATATGCACCGTATTGTGTCGGACATTCATAAACAATACCCCTTTGATGTTTCGAAGATCACTTTATTCAATGTGGATGAGCTGACGAATTTATCGCGTGATTATGCCGGCAGCTGTTATACCATGATCCTGAACCAGATCGCCGGACCCCTGGGTATCCCCGATGAAAACTTTATTATGCCGCCAACCCTTTCGGATGATTTTGAAAGGGAAGCCCGGTTATTTGAAGAGCGTTTGGCTGAGCGGGGAGGCGCCGACCTGCAAATGCTTGGTATAGGTTCCAACGGACATATCGGTATCAACCAACCGGGAACACCGTTTGAAAGCGAGACCTGGGTATCACCCATGGACCCCGATTTTGAAGCTCGGGTACGACGCGAAACCCAGGTGCCTGCCCATATCGAATTAGGCGGATTGACACGTGGTGTAAAAAACATTATGCATACCCGTAAGTTGATCCTTATCGCAAAGGGATCGCACAAGGCTGAGATCATCAAACAAGCCATCCTCGGCCCGATAACAACGGATATACCAGCATCGGTGGTGCAATTGCATCCAAATTGCGAGATATTATTAGATGCGGATGCTGGAGCGTTGATAGCAGAAAAATCTAAAGAAAGAGGATATTATTGGTAGAAATATCAAATGAAATGATAATTATCTGATTATGTTTATCTTCAGTAAACATTATGAAAACTCACCTAATCATCCTTATCACTATTTGTGCTTTTTTTAATAATGCGTCGGGACAATCGTCATCTGTAGCCATCGACACGCTTATTAAATACAAGGTCATATCACCTAAAGATGTTCCTATTATAAAAAGCGAGTTTAAATACAGATACGGTTATTCTGATCAGGTGGTGCTGTTGGGTGGAATCGAAAATATTCTGCTTCGAAACAAATTTCATATAGACCCGCACAAAACGGGCCTTATGTATAATTATCGTTATGATAATCCTACGCCAAAAGTTCAGGACAGCATTAACAAATCACTTCGCGGATTATTGGAAAACATCAATAAAGCGGGGTTGCTCACAAATAGGGTTTTTACCTACACGCTAAGAGAGATTGATAGCGGGCGTTATATAGATCAACTACAAATGGTTCCCCATTTGGTAGAAATGAGCTCGCGGCTTGAATGGATGACACCCTCCAAATTATTACCAGTGGCAGAGGGGTTACATAGCAATGGAATTATTAGTGACTCATCTTTTTTACGTTTATCAGAGGACATTAGAAATAGCAGAATTGAATCATCATTTCAGTTAAATGATTATTTTAAACTTGACAGGACGTTCGATTGTACTAAATACCCTGAAGATTCCACACTTTGGATCGAAGCGTATTTGCGAAAAATATCTTCAATGCTACCGGAATTAAACTTTTCAAATTTTAGTTCCACCATTGAACCAGACTCAGGTTCTGGATTAAAATTAGGTCATCAGATTAAAGTAAAAATTGGTTTAACTTGTAATGGGCACATTTATAAGTATTCTTCCATAGCAGAACGATTTAAGAACAGGGAAGGGAAGGTACATTTATTAGGCATTGGATTCGACTATTTTTACCGTGTTTTTAATAAGATTTTAGCAGATCAGCATTCATCACTTCGGCTGCATAATATTAGTTTTAGCCATGCTGGAAAAGAAGAAGATCATCTTAAGTATTTTGCTGTAGTAGCCCTGAATAGTAAACAAACGGAAGTGTTTATGAATAACCCATACCTTTCTTATATGCTATTAAGCATGGAAAACTATGATAATAATTTCACCTCTGGACGGATTGACAGCGCCATAACTGACTGGAAAAGAATGGGACTTTTTGCACACCTCTCGACATCGGATATTGACAAAGGTATTGACGAGGCCGAAACCACTGACCGGTATTCTATAAATTCACTTTTGGAGAGTTTTCCGAATGTAGTTTGTAGTTTACATCCTAAAGCAGCAGACTCTAACCATCCTTATGCAGATTTTTTAGAGCGGCTGGCTGCGACAACCCATGGAGAGTTTCGACCAAAAAAGATCATGGAATACAAGGTAAAGACCGGCATAAAACTCGAATATGTATCAAATGGTAAAACTTATTCGCAAATTTTCAAGTGGCAGATTTTAGAATTAGATCCAAAATTTCCTGCATTTCTGAAACGTCTTAGCAATGAAAACAAGTTGTCAGGTAAATTCTATTCACTGCCAGATACATACGATGTTATTTACTTAACGAAACAACAGTATGTGTATGCTTTAGAACATAAATCGCTTGATTTAAAATAAGTACTACATTATAAAAATCGAGAAACAGATTAATTTTATTCCATGCCCCAACCCATCCCTTTACCCGTCATAAATACAAAAGCCTCCGCAGCTTTTACGCCCAATTCACGCCCACGGAAATCTTCCATAGCAGCGTGACCGCAGCCGTATATACCCGGAGGGTCCTGGCTTACGTGGCAGTATACCGATTTGCGTTTTTGCTCCTGTGTATCGCTGATATCCACATAGTCAGTAGGGATGGCGTTGATCGGCTTACCCTTTTGCAGCCACTCCGTCACCAGCCGTTCGCCTTCCTCGCGCTTCCAGCTGCCGGTGGCTTCCTCGATGACG
>JBEHXM010000161.1:0-10135 GCA_048498695.1 Bacteroidota bacterium | reverse complement strand
GAGTCGGCGATCCAGCTCTGATCAAAGCCTTTGTGTACCCGGATAAACAGGTCGGGCTGAACGAAAATGGATTTCAGAAAGGCATCCTGGTCAATATCTTTTGAAATATCAGCCGACCAGGGGAATACATCAGTCAGTTTAAAATCAGGATAGGCAGTTTTAACCAGTTTGATCTTTTCGTCGATATCAAAACCCACACACAAAGCCCATTCAGGTTTAAAATGTTGTAGAAAAGAATTTGTTTGTGAATTACAAAGGAATTCGGCAACGATAAGCCGGTCTTCTGTCGGCGTATTAAATAAAGCTTTTCCCAACCGGAAGTAGTTATAAATGAGCCGACTGGCAACCCTCCGGTCGGTTGAGCCCATTTGTTTATTCTGACGGTAATAGCCAGGCAAAAACTTACTTAGGGGCGTTTCGGCCGGGTAGCTACCCAATATTCGCTGAAACGTTTTAAGCTGGTTCAATGCCTTCATTCTGCTTTTTTTAACTCAAAATTATCGTATTGCAGTATGTTTGCGTGGGTATTGATCCAGCCTAAGCCAGGTTTTTTTATAAAATGATATTTATTTAACAAACCATTGTAATCCTTTTTATCCAGTTTTTTCAGGTTTTCAGGGTCTTCACCAAGTAACTTTCCAAAATACATGCCCTCGTCAAAACCCATTAGTGCATAATGTGTGGGTTCGGAATGGTAATTTTTACGATAGGTTCTGATAAAAGCAACCGTTGGCGCGGATTTATAATCAACCCTGTCGGTTGTGGTTATATGTGTCTTCAATCTTTGCAGCAAATCAGGCTTAAGATAGGAAAACTTTCTCCAGCTTGGGTGCCCGAAAACAGTAACCGGGTATTTTTTGGCAAGACTATCCAACGAATGCAGTGTCACCATCAGAAAGGGCTGGTTAGTGGAGGGTATCACAAATATGTTTTCTTCTGTGGTTGAAAGTTGCGGGATCAGACCGTTTAATTGCCCGCGAACGATAGTTGGAGCGATGATCTTGATCTTACGCTTTCCCAGGCTGTCGATATCTTTCCTGAACGGTGTTATAAAAGTATTTTCATCACTATAACCCGATTTCAGGATAAATATCTTTTTTGGTTTGTAATGATCGTTGATATATTCTGCAGCCGACCATACATGGTATTCTAACGGGGTGGCTACCGTAACGAGGTACTGATCTTTGACTGTAGCCGGCGCAGCAGGTGAAAGCGGCGAAACCGTGAGTATAGATTTACCGGTGCCTGCTAACACATTGGTAAAAGCTTGCAGATCATCCGGAAACACCGGGCCAACCACCAGGTTACTGGTACGGATGGCAGGCGTATAAGCTATATTGCTGGCCACGGCAGGTACGTCTTTGGTATCATATACCAGTAATTTATAGTTATAGCCCTGTGCGGTAAGTGAATCAAGTGCCAATTTAAAGCCCTGGTAAAAATCAAGCGACAAGTTTGCCCGGCTCAACGTCCCCTGGCTGTATCCGCTATTCAGGTTATCCAGGTTAAAAGGCAGCAACATCGAAATGCTGGAAATTCTTGTTTCAGATGGTTTTTCTGCGGCTTTCTCAGCTTCTTTTTTTGCAACGGCTTTTTCGTTTGTTTTCTTTTCGGGTGCAGCAACAGGGCGCACCTTTGGCGAGCAGCCTGCAAAAAGCAAAGCTATACTTGCAAAAAACAGCCACTTATTCCCACTCAATAGTAGCAGGCGGTTTCGAACTGATGTCATATACTACCCGGTTAATACCCTTTACGTTATTTATGATCTCGTTGGAGATCTTGGCCAGCAGATCGTAGGGGAGGTGGCACCAGTCGGCGGTCATGCCGTCTAATGATTCCACCGCGCGCAGGCATACTACGTTTTCATAAGTACGCTCATCGCCCATTACACCTACCGATTGTACCGGCAGAAAGATAGTGCCGGCCTGCCAAACTTTATCGTAAACACCCGCCGACCGCAAATTGTTGATATAAATTGCATCGGCTTCCTGTAATATCTGTACTTTCTCTGGTGTAACCTCGCCTAATATCCTGATAGCCAGTCCTGGGCCAGGGAAAGGATGACGGCCTAAAATATTCGGATCGATACCTAAAGCTTTGCCCACTTTACGCACTTCGTCTTTAAATAGCGTATTTAAGGGCTCTACTACCTTTAATTTCATAAAATCTGGCAAGCCGCCAACGTTGTGATGCGATTTGATAGTGGCTGATGGCCCTTTTACGGATACTGATTCGATCACATCCGGATAGATGGTACCTTGTCCAAGCCATTTTACGTCCTGCACCTGATGTGCTTCGTCATCAAATACCTCTATAAATACACGGCCAATAGCCTTACGTTTCTTTTCGGGGTCGGTTAATCCTGCCAGAGCATCATAAAAACGCCGTTTGGCATCTACGCCTTTTATGTTCAGGCCCATATGTTTATATGAGTCAAGTACCGACTCATACTCATCTTTACGCAGCAAACCGTTATCTACAAATATGCAATGCAGGTTTTTGCCGATAGCGTGGTGCAATAACACTGCGGCTACGGATGAATCGACACCACCAGAAAGACCTAAAACCACTTTATCGTTACCTACTTTTTCTTTCAGCGCAGCTACAGTAGTTTCTATGAAGGAATCTGGTGTCCAATCCTGTGCACAATGGCAGATATCCACCAAAAAGTTTTGCAATAATTGTTTGCCATCAATACTATGGGTTACCTCCGGGTGAAACTGGATACAATAGGTTTGTGTCCCGGTTACCTGGTAGGCTGCAACTTTCACGGTATCGGTACTGGCGATGATCTCGAAGTTATCGGCGATCTTATTTATCGTATCTGCATGTGACATCCACACCTGCGAACCTGCAGGGATCTGCTTAAATAATGGATTTTTATCATTTATATATTGCAGATTGGCACGACCATATTCACGGGTACTTGACGGCAATACCTCGCCGCCATGAAAATGGGCGATATACTGTGCGCCATAACAAACACCTAAAATAGGCAGTGTGCCATGAAATTTCTCGAAATCAAAACGGGGGGCATCTTCCTGGCGAACGGAATAAGGGCTGCCTGAAAGGATGATTCCTTTTACAGTGCTGTCGATCTCGGGAAAATGGTTGAAAGGGTGTATCTCGCAGTAGATATTTAACTCCCTGACACGGCGCGCTATCAATTGGGTAAACTGTGAGCCGAAGTCAAGAATGAGGATTTTTTCTTGCATGGGCAAAGATAGGAATTTTGTTGAAAGGTTGGAATGTTGGAGGTTGTAAAGTTAAAATCAAATAAAAATGATAGATTATATTTGTTATTTATTAGAAGGCTTTATGTCGTGCTGATAAGTAATCAAATTTAATTTATCTACAGTTCTAAATTGTTTATCAGATGTAATAAGTGGAAAATTATAGATTATACCTGTTGCCGCTATAATTGCGTCAGCTAATTTTAGATGGTAGCTCTTTCTTAGCTCAACATATTTTTCTTTAATATGATTGTTTAAAGGGATAATTGAACAATCACTTAAAAGTTTCCCAATTTGCTGCTCTTCTTTTGATGTAATATTTTTGAAACCAATCAATTCCAGCTCTGTAATAAACGATATATAAACATCTTTCCCTTGTAGAACTTCTTCCAGGGTATCGCTACCATTTAACAGATACAGAATAATATTGGTATCAACCAAGATCTCTTTCCCACTCATTTCTTAGGTTTAATTGAATGGCTAAAGGGTCTTCCGTTTGTTTTAATACGCCATTATATTTTTTCGCATTAAAACCACCAGGAATTTTTCCCTTATAAAGCTTTCTCTCAATGGCTTCAATTTCCTTTTTACTGGCTCCCTTTTTTAGTACTAGTACCATAAAATGTTTTATATAACAAATTTAATAAAAAAGTATTGATAAGTCTATCCGGCCATTAAGGGTGTGGATTTACCTATTTGCAAAGCTGAGTGCAAAGCAAACCCAAGGTATTCTGTAAAGAAAACAGAATGGATTGAAACTTATCGTGATGGAATTGAATGCAAAGCCACCCGGTTACCCTCAGTATCCAGAAAAACTGCCATGTATCCTTGCTCAGGGGAGATCTGTGTTTTGGGGATTACCACTTTGCCACCCGCCGGTACAACCTTATCAAGCACAAATTGTACATCAGGGTTTGCATTGAGGTAAACCAGTGGGCCGCTTTCGGCAGATGGTTTATAAAAATCAACGCTGCTGCAAATAGCACCGCCAACATTCATAGGGTCTTCTGTAGGAAACATCCGCATTTGTAATTGCGGCATATCGAGGGGGATCATTTCGATATCAAAAATGGTTTCGTAAAATTTTTGGGCACGTTCCAGGTCGGTGGCGGGTATCTCGAACCAACTGATAGCGTTTTTAAAGATCATGGTTAGGGGATTTATTTGTTAAAGGCAAAAATTAATAACTAAACAGTTGTAATGCTAAACGGTTTCACTGTCATTATTATTTTGGATGAAATATTTATTTCGAAAGATCAGTCTCATCCAGTCCGCAGGGCTGCTGATGCGGTAATGGGTTATCATACGGTAAAAAAAATACATGTTCTTCTGCCAGGTAGTTTAAGCTTTGAAGTGGTGAACATGAAAAAAGATCTAAACTCCGAAAGGCAACTATTAATGCAGGAGTCGTTGGAGAGATACCAAAATTTCAAAGGGAAACAAGCTTCAGTTCATAACTAAAGCTTGTTTCCCCTTAATGATAGTTCAATTATTTAATAGGAACAAGAAAACCTATATTGATGCTCGATCGCGCATTTTGAAAAGCACCGTCGGGGCTATACTTAAATATATTAGTTACGCCACTTTGCCCGTCGGCCTCAATAAACATTTTTATATTATTTGATACCGGGAATTTTACGCCTACACCTAATGCCAAACCAAAATCAGTAGTATTAAAGGCATCTTTTATATTTTGTCCACTGTTTGAAGAATCGGTTGAGTTTAACAAAACCCCAACATACGGTCCTAAATTTACATACCAGTTCCTGGTTCTGCCAAAGTGCCAGTTGGCCATTACCGGGATAGTTAAATAGTTCAGATGAAAGTTAACACCATCTATCCTTGAGTCATCCTCTAAAATCAGGAACCCATTACCCCAGCCTTTTTGGTCATAGGTCATTTTTACTTTAATGCCCCACTCGTCTGAAAGGTAATACTCTAAAGAAATACCGGCATTAAAACCAACTATATAATCGCTGCTTTGACCAGTACCGCCAAAAGATACAGTATTGGCATTAAAACCGATATTGGCCCCAAACTCAGCAGTGTTTTTTGTTTGAGCAGATGCAATGGAATAAATACAGGATGAAATAAGTAGTGTAGTAAGAATTTTCTTCATAATTGTAAGGATAGGATTTGCGCAAAGGTATTATTTATCGCAAAAAGGTTTAAGTTTATTGTGCTCCTTTATACGAGGTTAGCAAGTTCCGGGTTTTATAAGGTGGACAACAGGGGTAAATTTGTTGTGTTAAAAGGAAAATAAAAATGGAAACACAAGAAGCGATCAACTATCAGCGTATTGCCGAAGCGATCAATTATATCAGGCTCAATTTTAAGGATCAGCCCAACCTGGACGAAGTTGCCGAAAAGGTTAACATAAGCCCCTTTCATTTTCAGCGCATGTTTACCGAATGGGCAGGCATTAGTCCCAAAAAATTTCTCCAATATCTCAGCGTCGAATACGCCAAAAGTATTTTGAAGGAGAAACAGGCCACCTTATTTGATGTCGCATTTGCCACGGGCTTATCGGGCACCGGCCGTTTGCACGACCTCTTTATCAATATCGAAGGAATGACGCCTGCTGAATATAAAAACGGCGGTAAAGCGCTCGCCATTAATTATAGTTTTGCCGAAAGCCCCTTCGGGAATATCCTGGTGGCATCTACGCCAAAAGGGATCTGTCATTTATCTTTTGCCGATGACAGGGGAGAAGCTTTCAGCCAGTTGCAGGCACAATTTCCCAATGCGGCCTATCACCAGATGGTCGACCTGGTGCAACAAAATGCGCTGTTCATTTTTGAAAAAGACTGGTCTAAATTGTCCAACATCAAACTGCATTTAAAGGGCACTGCGTTCCAGCTTAAAGTATGGGATGCATTATTGAAAATACCTTTGGGCGGATTGCACACTTATGGCCTGGTGGCCCAAACTATACAGTTGCCAAATGCCAGCAGGGCGGTGGGCAGCGCCATAGGCGACAATCCAGTGGCTTTCCTGATCCCCTGTCACCGTGTGATACGATCCACAGGAGAATTTGGCCAGTACCATTGGGGGGCTAACCGTAAGTCAGCCATTATAGGCTGGGAAGCAGCGCGGGTGAATAATCTTGTCTCTCGCTAATTTTATCCTTAAGGAAGAATATCTGATGAGCTATTCCCGGCCTTATTCATTGCCCCAACCTTCAGGTCGGGGATAGTTAAACAAAGCGTTATTGGCTTTAGCCAAAATAACAATTGGCATATTGAGGCTAAAGCCAGTAAGCACAATAACATTGTCCCCCGTGCTAAAGCACAGGGCAATGAATTGAAAAATAATAATCATAGTTTTTATGCAACAAAGAATTCAGCAATTGAACTGGAATGATATATCCAACCAGTTGAATGATCACGGCTACGCCCTGGTCAATAATATACTATCCGATACCGGGTGTGATGCACTTATCCAACAATACGATGATAACCAATTGTACCGCAAAATCATCAACATGGAACGTTATCGGTTTGGTTTGGGCGAGTATAAATATTTTAATTATCCGCTGCCGGATTTAATTCAGCAGCTAAGGCAGAATATATACCCGCACCTGGCGCCGGTAGCTAATAACTGGATAAAGACGTTGAACATTGATAAGCAATTTCCCTTAAGTCATACAGAATTAATTGAACAGTGCCACGTTCAAAATCAAAACAGGCCGACACCTTTGATATTGCGATATGGAAAAGGTGGCTACAATACCTTGCACCAGGACCTTTATGGCGAGATATTTTTCCCGATGCAAACGGTGCTGTTTCTGGATGAGCCCGGTAAAGATTATGAAGGTGGCGAATTTGTGCTGATTGAGCAGAGGCCGAGAGCACAGTCGAGGGCTATTGTATTAAAACCATGTAAGGGCGATATGCTGATATTCACTACCAATTTCAGGCCGGTAAAAGGATCGAAAGGTTATTATCGTGTCAATATGAAACATGGCGTGAGTGAGGTGACAGCGGGCAAACGTCATACTTTAGGAATCATTTTTCACGATGCTTCATGATAGCACATTCAGCATTAGGTGACACGGCTTTTCAACGGAGCCGCCGGTTGGTGGCATTGGTCAACAGGGGAGAGGTGCAATTGGCAGGTAACAGCAAGCTAAAGATCTATGGAACATTAACCTGTGCATCCGGCAAAAGGATGAAGCCTGCTAACCGCGTTTTCTTCGGGTCAGAAACTGAAGCTAAGCAAATGGGGTACCGGCCGTGCGGGCATTGTATGAAAGAGGCTTATCTTGAGTGGAAGACAGGGTGGAAAAGAAAATAGAAATAATAAAACCCTCTTTGCGTAGCAGAGAGGGTGGTCGAGCGAAGCAAAGACCGGGTGAGTTGAATAGGTGAATTGAAGATTTTTATGTTAATATTTATATTTGAGCAACGGTTATGCTCAAAAAAACTCTCCTCTTTTTATTGTTAGGCTTCGCAACGACCTCTTTAAAAGCCCAAATACCCGATACCCTCTTCAGTAAACTGGCAGATTTTGACCTGGCACGTTTTAATAACGACGTGTATGGAGCGATGAGAATAGGTGAAGGTATAATGAAGGATACCTCAAAGCTGCCTTTAAAAACCCGCACCAGTTTTTTTGACCGTATGGCCAAATTGTATGAGGACGATGAACAGGATGCCAAAGCGCTTCTTTTTTATGAAAAAGTGGCCGCAGCCGAACCAAATTATTATGTAGCACAACGTGCGCTTGGCTATTTATATGATAAGGAGGCCGAAGAGTTTCACCTGAAGCTCTACCAAACAAAAAAGGATGACCCGGCTTATAAGACTTTATTCAATAGCTATAAACAAGGCGTATTAAAAGCCTTGCCGCACCTGGAAAAAGCCCAGGCCTGCGACCCGGATGATGATACCCTCGACCTGATCCGAACCTTGTATCAAAATATTCATGATATAGCCGGACTAAACTCGCTTAATGATCGTTTAATTAGCCTGAAAAAGAATTGTATTGATATACTTGGTGATCATTAAAAATCAAAAGCTTTTCCCTGTTCAGGATAGATCAAGTTTAAATGCAATTTATTTTCAGCAGCCAGTTGCTTTTTTATCCTTTCAATACTGCTTTGCGGCGGTTTCACATGAGTGACCACGATATTAAACCCTTTTAATGATCCGGGTCCACATAATTTTTCAAGTTCATCCATTTCCCTCATCAACCAGCGGGGTGTGAGGTGACCGAACAAAGTTTTATCCGGCTGCTCGTCCGGGAAGGATACTTCGATCATGATCGCTTTTAGTTTTTTCTTTTTGATCAAAGGCGCAACTGCTTCCCAAAGCGAGGCCAGATTATGACTTTTCTCTATCTCATCCGGCCCGGTATCGCCTAAGTAAAGTAAATAGTTGTCTTTATTCCGAATCAAAAAAGCAGAACTTGTCAGGTTGGAGTGGCTCAGCGGAAATGCTTTCACCGTCATTCCTGTATTGGCCACCGGAATTTCTTCGCCTGGGTTCAGTACCTGGTAGTGGTATTTTTTTAATTGAGGCGCTTCACCCTCATCTGCAAAATTGGCCCAGCTTTTCCAGGTGAAATAATGCGTCTTGATGGTTTCAATGCAATCGGCAAAAGCATAAATAGTTTTGGCGCTGTCATCCGGCGAGCTGATGATCAACCCGGCTAAGTGATCCAGGTGCGAATGTGATATTAGGTATCCTTTGATATATTTTTTGAGTACAACTTCAGCCGGAATGGTGAAAACCTGATTGGCAATCGCTTTTTCTATCCCATAATGAAGCGTACCGGCATCAAGGCAGATAAAATTATTACTATGCGCAGGCGCCAGCATGTAAGCCGACAAATTGCTTTCATCTGTCCCGCCTTTAACACCCAGCGGAACAAGCCTGAAAGCGGCGTCTGTGTTTTGCCCAAAAACCGGGGCAGCTATCAATAAGAAGAATAAAAAATACAGATTCTTAAAAACAGGATGCATAGCATATTAATTATCGTTCCCTTTCGTCATTCCTAAGCCGGATGACATATCTTTTGGTTACACAATTGGGACAATAAAAGGCTTTCAATGGCAGCCAGAAAAACAGGAACTTGATGAGTACAGGCCGTTTAACGCGGATGTCTAACACCTTCCGGCATCTCCAGCATACACTACGATCACGGCTGTTTTTTTTCCTGGTATTCATTTTTGGGGTAATCTATTATACGCCTTTCCTATATGAAAGTTATGCGGAACTTATTCCCTGTCCAAAAGGCAAATCATTTTGTATTGTGATAATGCTGAAAGCTGGTGTTTTTATTAGTTTTGTCTCCCATGAAAACCAGCGGTATTATTGCAAAGGCGGTTAGCCGTTTATTCCTGATATTGATGTTCTTAGCTGCTGTTTTTTTATTTAAGGATGACAGCAGCAAATTACAACATTTATACATTGTAACGAAAAGCAAATGGATGTTTGTATTTCCGGCGTTGCTGGTTTTAGGGTTTGTGTTTTTCTTTTTCCGTTGCACAGTAAAAAAATACAAAGAGACAGACATCAACTGGTTACTTATCATTAATACGCTGGTATTAATGGCATATTGTATCACACTATTTATGCGGGTGTATGAGCTCACGGCAAAAAGCTGATCAGCTTATTCGGTTTTCATCGCTTTTTCTGCAGATTTTTTGTATTCATATTCCCCGCCAAAAAGGAACCCCCAGGGCTTAAGGCTTTCTATCCGGTCAAAAATTATTTTGAGGATAGCAATTATCGGTATGGCCAGGAACATGCCGGATAATCCCCATAACATCTCACCTATTACAATACCAATGAATGATATCAGTGCATTGAGCCTCACTTTTGAACCGACGATTGTAGGCAGCAGCACATTGGAATCAACCGCATGGATAACGATAACGCTGATAACAACATACAGCA
>JBEHXM010000160.1:0-10275 GCA_048498695.1 Bacteroidota bacterium | reverse complement strand
GGTAAGGGAATTTTATCCTGACCTTTGTGCCGGCTGTTCCCTGGAAATATATCAGGTTTTCTGAACTGGTAGTATCGTTAATTTGAGTATTAAGGGTAGCCGGCCGGTTATGTATGATCTGTGCAGCATGTATACCCAATGGCAAAGCTACCATAGATGTATCAATGGTTGAGCCATTTACTGAACGGTAATATACGTTCAATGAATCTGTTAACCCAAACATCATCACCCCGCCTGAGCCGGTGGTACCGGTTTTGTCGAGGGTGAGATACAATCCTTTAACATTATTCTGAAAAACGGTATTGGAAGCTAACTGTGAGCTGCTTGCACTAAATAAAATACCATTAATAAAGCTTTTATTGATAGGTATTCTCAGTTGCGGAACCACCTTGATCAATGAATCGGGTTTGCCTGCGATAATATTGTTTATTTTAATGCTATCATGCGTACGCGCAAAAAATGAGCGTGTACCCACAAGGCTGCCTAAATTAGTGGTCCAGCTATTGGTATTAAAATAGTTTTTTACAAGCGGCCGTACACCTAATTGATAAACGTTTATTTTATACTTCGATGTCAGGGAGTCCCCATAAAAGCCATCCGTATACCTTAGCACCAATACAGCCGAATCCACAGTGATTGTTCCGGTTGGCAGCGTGTAAGATGAACTGTTTGGAAGATTTAATCCCACAGCAATGTTAGCCTCAGTTGAGCCGAATGCAGGATCAATGAAATAGCCCATCGGGGTTTTAGCCAGCCCGGAGGTTACCACCGAATCCTCTGCCAGGGTATTCACAACAATTGTTGCCGTATCTATCAGTGAACCATTTAATTGGGTAGATGAATCTACGCCCAATCCTATAGTATCCTTATTTTTAGTACAGCTATTCAAAATAAAAAGACTTATTAACAGGGTCAATAAGTCTAATCGGAAAAATTTCATATATGATCTCTCAAAGCTTATGCAACATGTACCAATTCGTCGTTGGTAATTTCGTCGTAAAAATTGTAATAATTTTCGAAATCAGAAGTGGAATTGAACTCTAAAACCGATTTATGGCTGTTTTTAACATTATTTAACACTTCATCGTCTATGTTTTCGCTGCCCAAAACTATTCCATCCGAATATTGGATAGCGCCGGCATATAGTGATGAATTGGTTCCGGGCAAATAAGCCTCGGTGTGTTTTTCAGTCATGTCAGCCATAACTGCTTTGTGTGCAAACTCAGGGCTTAGCTGACCGTCAAAATCATTGTCGTAAATAGAGTAAATTACTTTTGAATTTTTAAAGGTCGGATCGTCCTTATAAGTAGTTTTTAAATAAGCAGGTACCAATGCGCTCATCCAGCCGTGGCAATGGATCACATCCGGCGCCCAGCCTAATTTTTTTACAGTTTCTAATGCACCTTTGCAAAAGAAGATCATCCTTTCATCATTATCAGCATAGAATTTCCCATCCTTATCGCCAAACACATACTTACGCTGAAAATATTCTTCATTATCTAAAAAATACACTTGCATACGCGCTGCCGGGATCGACGCTACTTTAATGATCAAAGGATTATCATTATCGTTAATAATGATATTCATACCCGATAAACGGATCACTTCATGAAGCCTGTTCCTGCGCTCGTTAATATTTCCGAAACGTGGCATCAGGATACGGATCTCGTAACCTTTTTCCTGCATTGCCTGTGGCAACTGGCGCGTTATTTCAGAAATTTTTGAGAGTTCGAGGAAAGGGGACATTTCATGAGTGATGAACAGAAGCTTAGATTTACCCATCTCTAATCAGTATTAAATTTATGTAAAGAAGTCAAAAAATTTGAGACTGCAAATATAAGCATTATCTTATGAATTATCAATGGATTATACAAGTTAGTTTTGGTTATTCTTAATCAAATGCACAACTTTGCCCGATTTTTATTAAATCCAACCGCTTGAAACTATTCAATACCAGGAAGAGCCTTGCTGAACATTTGGAGGCTTTACGCAGTGAAAGCAAAAAAATTGGTTTTGTACCCACAATGGGTGCTTTACATGCCGGGCATTTATCCTTACTGTCTCAGGCACAGCAACTTTCGGATACGGTAGTTTGCAGCATTTTTGTGAACCCCACCCAGTTTAACGACCCCAAAGACCTGGAGAAATATCCCCGGCCTATAGCCGATGACATTCAAAAACTGGAACAGGCTGGCTGTGATATCTTGTTCAACCCCGAAGTAAATGAGATGTATGCCGGCAATGAGCATTGGCATTTAGACCTTGGCGAACTGGAGTATTTATTAGAGGGAGAATTCAGGCCCGGTCATTACCAGGGCGTTACACAAGTTGTGTCCCAGTTGTTTGATATCGTTAAACCGGATATTGCATTTTTTGGTCAGAAGGATTATCAGCAGGTTCTGGTTATCCAGAAAATGGTCGACCTGTTACACCTGCCCGTTAAGCTGGTGATGTGCCCCATACTGCGCGAAACAGACGGATTGGCCATGAGTTCAAGGAATATCCATTTATCTGTTGATGACAGACAGCATGCGCTAATACTATCCAAAACACTTAATTGGCTTAAACAAAATTTTGATCGGAAAAAGATCCCTGCCTTAATCAACGAATGTAAAACGATGATAAGCGCAGAACCAGGTGTACAATTAGAATATTTTGAAATAGCGAATGGCGATGATCTGCACCGGGCAAGCCAATCCTCAGAAAAAATAGTGGCCCTGGTTGCTGCTAAAGTAGGGAACACAAGATTGATAGATAATGTTATTGTAAGAGATTAGTTAGTTAGAGATCAGAGATTAGGTAACACATATAAATTTTATTAATAACTATTCATCATAACACAACTAATCTCCAATCAACTAAATAGCCGTCATCGCAATGCAACTAATCTCTAATTACTAATCTCCAATTAACTAAATTACTACCTTTGCACCATGATTATTGAGGTATTAAAATCTAAGTTGCACCGCGCCAGGGTAACGCAGGCTGAATTGAATTATGTAGGCAGCATTACGATAGACGAGGATTTGATGGATGCGGCTAACATAATAGCCAATGAGAAGGTGCATATCGTAAATAATAATAACGGTGCGCGGTTTGAAACCTATGTAATAAAAGGCGAACGCGGCACAGGCACTATTTGTTTAAATGGCGCAGCAGCCCGGTTGGCACAGGTAGGAGATATCGTGATCGTGATGTCATACGCCTATATGGAGATGGATGAGGCGCGTAATTATAAGCCAATATTGGTTTTTCCTGATATGGATAATAAACTGATCAAATAGTTATCTCTTTCTATTCCGGCTTGGGGTATGCCGCAAGGCCAAGCACAACATGCAGGCTCGCATCGCTGCCAAAGCCCTTACGCACTTTGTAAACCATACGTACCCTGATGTTGGGCTCCTTTACAAGGTCGTCCAGCATGTGTGAGTTATCAATATCAAGTACCACATTGTTCCCAACGTTTGCACCGATATCATCGCGCGCAGCAACCAGTATCTCGTCCGTACCGTCATCTTTTGAGAGATAGATCCTTACTGATGAAAGATTACCTATATTATAATCGGATGGGTCAGTTGACCGTAATTTGGCCGAAATAATGCGCACAAGCGTGATTCTGTCGCCGTTGTTGCCCGATTTACTAAAATTCTGATCAAAGCTGTTGGCTATGCTGATGGCCGAATATTCATTACCGGCATGTGATGAAGCAGGTATCACCAGGGTAGCTGTATAGGGGAAGGAAGATTTAACAACTGATTGGAACATGGCGCAACTACCAACAATTGCGCACAAAATAGCTAACGGCACTAAATATCTTTTCATCATTACGGTTATAAAATCAGTTTCGAGCATCGTAAATATAAAAAATCCGGGTTAACAATTACAATACAATTGCTTTTTAACTACAATAAAAAAGCAATTAAGAAAAGTTGAAAAATCATCCTAAAAATTGTTCCATAAGTCCTATCTTTGCATCCCGACACTGAGGTCGGAATTTCCCCTTTCAGTGCATAGTAGCGAGGTCCATAGCCGGTAGTTAATAGTTCATAGTCATTTTGATTTTTGGACACAACTTAAGACTTACGACTCAAAACTTAAGACTCAAAAAGCTATGCCCAAAGATACTTCCATCAAATCCATTCTGATTATTGGCTCAGGACCCATTATTATTGGCCAAGCCTGTGAATTTGACTACGCCGGATCACAAGCTGCACTTTCCTTAAAAGAAGAAGGTATTTCTGTATCCATCATTAACAGCAATCCTGCTACTATCATGACGGATAATGTGATTGCCGATCATGTGTACCTGCTGCCGCTCGAACCGGAAAGTATTGAGAAGATATTGCAGGAACAAAAGATCGATGCCGTACTGCCAACTATGGGCGGCCAAACGGCGCTTAATCTATGCATTAGTGTTGCCGAGCGCGGCATTTGGGAAAAATACGGTGTAAAGATCGTAGGTGTTGATCTGGCAGCCATCGAAAAAACCGAAAATCGTGAGGCTTTCCGCCAGTTAATGGTTGATATTGGTGTGGGTGTTGCTACTTCAAAAATTGCCAATTCATTTTTAGAGGGTAAAGAAGCCGCACAAGAAATAGGTTACCCGCTGGTAATTCGTCCGAGCTATACCCTTGGTGGTAAAGGCGCAGGATTCGTACATAAGAAGGAAGATTTTGACGTTGCATTAAGCCGTGGTCTGCAGGCATCGCCAACCCATGAGGTATTGGTGGAGCAGGCCGTTTTAGGCTGGAAGGAATACGAGTTAGAGTTGCTGCGCGACAACCGCGATAACGTGATCATTATCTGCTCTATCGAGAACTTTGACCCGATGGGTATCCATACCGGCGATTCGATCACCGTGGCGCCTGCCATGACCCTGAGCGACCGCTGCTACCAGGAAATGCGTAACCAGGCCATCAAAATGATGCGCGCCATAGGTAATTTTGCAGGTGGCTGTAATGTTCAGTTCTCGGTAAATCCTGCCGACGAGCAGATCATCGCTATTGAGATCAATCCGCGTGTATCACGTTCATCCGCACTGGCATCAAAAGCAACTGGTTATCCTATCGCCAAAATAGCTGCTAAATTGGCTATCGGTTATAACCTGGACGAAATTGAAAACCAGATCACTAAAACCACATCGGCTTATTTTGAGCCTACGCTGGATTACGTGATCGTAAAAGTACCACGCTGGAACTTTGACAAGTTCAAAGGCGCCAACAAATACCTTGGCTTGCAGATGAAATCGGTAGGTGAGGTAATGGGCATCGGCCGCAGCTTTATTGAAGCATTGCAAAAAGCCTGTCAGAGTTTGGAAATTGGTCGTGCCGGTTTAGGGGCCGATGGCCGCCAGAGCCGCAATCTTGATGAAATAATGAACAGCCTTGAAAACCCAAGCTGGGACAGGCTGTTCCATATATATGATGCCTTGAGCCTGGGCGTGCCGATAGAATCGGTTAGAAAGGCTACCAAAATAGACCGCTGGTTCCTGAACCAGGTACAGGAAATTGTGAACCTGGAGGTTGAACTGCGCCGCTATTCATTAAATAACATTCCCGAAGAGTTTTTATATAACTTAAAGCAAAAAGGATTTTCGGACGTGCAGATCGCCCATGTATTGGGTAATGTGACCGAGGAGGATGTTTACCAGCGCCGCAAAAGCCTGGGCATCCGCAGGGTATACAAAATGGTGGATACCTGCGCCGCGGAGTTCCCGGCTAAAACGCCTTATTACTACTCTACCTACGAGGGCGAGAACGAATCGCAGGTATCTGATAAAAAGAAGATCATCGTTTTAGGTTCAGGCCCTAACCGTATAGGACAGGGCATTGAGTTTGACTACAGCTGTGTACATGGTTTGCTGGCAGCCAAAGAATCAGGTTTTGAAGCGATCATGATCAACTGTAACCCCGAAACGGTATCGACCGATTTTAACATGGCCGATAAGCTTTACTTCGAGCCTGTTTTCTGGGAGCATGTGCGCGAGATCATCGACCTGGAAAAACCGGAAGGTGTGATCGTTCAGCTGGGCGGCCAGACTGCCCTTAAAATGGCTGAGAAGCTGCATGAGCATGGTATCAAGATCATCGGCACTTCATTCGACAACATGGATATTGCGGAAGACCGTGGTCGTTTCTCAGACCTGCTGAAAGATCTGGATATCCCATATCCGAGATATGGTGTTGCTGAAAATGCTGAGGAAGCTATTGAAGTGGCACATAAAGTAGGCTACCCGGTATTGGTGCGACCAAGCTATGTATTGGGTGGACAGGGTATGAGTATTGTGATCAATGATGAAGACCTGGAAAAAGCGGTGGTTAGCCTGCTGCGCAATCTGCCCGGCAACCGTGTTTTAATTGACCATTTTCTTGACCGTGCTGAAGAAGCGGAATCAGATTCTATTAGTGATGGTGACGATGTGCATATTATTGGTTTAATGGAGCATATTGAGCCTGCCGGTATCCATTCGGGCGATTCAAGTGCGGTGTTACCGCCTTTCAACCTGTCGGCCAATGTGATCAAACAAATGGAAGATCATACCGTAAAGATCGCCAAAGCACTGAATGTTCGTGGTTTATTGAACATCCAGTTTGCCATTAAAGATGAAAAAGTTTATGTGATAGAGGCCAATCCGCGTGCATCACGTACGGTGCCGTTTATTGCAAAGGCATATGATGTGCCTTATATCAATATTGCAGCTAAAATTATGTTAGAAACTAATAAGCTGAAGGACTTTACTATCGAACGCAAACCTAAAGGCTACGCTATTAAGGAGCCTGTGTTCTCGTTCGATAAATTCCCTGAAGTAAATAAGGAGCTCGGTCCCGAGATGAAATCAACAGGTGAAGCCATCCGCTTTATACCCAACCTGGAAGATCCGTACTTCAGGCATCTGTATAAGGAAAAATCAATGTATTTAAGTAAGTAAGTTTAGAAATTGGCATAGAAAGTGTCTTAACTAAGACACGAAGAGCGTTAGGAAAATGGAAGTTTATAAACTTAACAATGTCGATCCCAGGGATATGGGCGACGTTTTAATGAAGATCCAAAGATCATTTAATATCGAACTGGATAACGAGGGGTTGAAAGAGGTTAGCACGTTTGGCAATCTTTGTGACCTCATTATTGATAAGATCAATCTTACTCAATCTGATATCTGCAGCACCCAGCACGCGTTTTATAAACTCCGTGATGCGATAGCACATACGGCAGGAATGGATAAATGCGCAATTAAACCTCAAACAAAGCTCTCGGCAATCTTTCCGGCAGACAAACGTCCCGGGATTATTTCAGAGATTGAAAGTGAATTAGGATATGAGTTTAATTTGCTTCAGCCCCGCAAATGGGTAACCGGTGTATTCATATTTCTGCTGGCAGCTTCTTTTATTGGATGCTTTTATAACTGGCCATTAGGAATAACTGGCATCATTATTTCTGTTATCAGCCTGAAATTTGCGGGGAAATTTGGGAAAGAAATGCACCTGAAAACCGTGGGTGAACTGGCGAATAAAATATCAAAAGAAAGTTATTTAAGATGTAAGCACAATCGCTGCACCATAAATAAGAATGAGGTTGAACAACAGGTAAGGGAGCTTTTTACCAATGAGCTTAAACTGGAACCAATTGCGATAAGAAGAAACACACATTTTAATTAATCGCGTTTCTTTCTTTCACCGGATTATTCTACCACCAACCCCGTTGCTTCAAAGCTTAGCTTACGTTTGGGATCTGTTTTTACGTTATGCTGCTTTTTTCCTTTAACGGTATCTCCGGCAAAGTGCTGTTCATCATCAGCAATAAATTGTTTTTGGGCTGTGCCGCCAACAAGAACAGTATGCCCCTTCAGATCAGCCGGAATATTGATATCAACGCTTTTAAAATGAACCGCTATCACTTTTCCGTTCCCGGCATCCAGGTCAAACCAGCCGCCTTTTTCTTTGGTCACTTTGAGCACCGTTCCCTTTACACTAGTACTTATCCGTGTTTTTTTCGCCATAAATGTTTCCAGTTTTCCTGCCGCGATCACGCTTGATTGATCAGGCTTTGAACCAAAAGTGCTGCCATGTGTAAGAACGGTATGCTGCTGTGCAAATACTGAAAATGAAAATAACAATGCAAGTAAGAAAAAGGACGTTTTCATCGTATGAGTTTGGATAAATAACACCGGATATTTTTTAAGGTTTTAGGCTGATGGTAATTATGAACACAAACAGCCGGTTAATAGCTATATGTTAATAATTGTTAAACCGTTTTCTTAAGTAACAATTTTGATTTACAATTGAAAACTTTAAAACATTGAGTTTACTTGAATTAAGTTTGCAGTGAAATAGTTATTAAAATAAAGATTCTCGTCAAAGTTTCATCCGGACAAATAAATCCGTATGGTACTTACAAATACTATTAATATAACAAACACGTAATTAAATGAAAAAACCCCTACTCATTGCTGTTCTATTTTTATCATTTTCCATTATTTTATTAGGCACAGGCTGTAAAAAAACCGCTACGCCAACTGATCCGCCAACTATCACAACTGCCGATGTAATACTGGATGTTACCACAACATCAGCACAAAGCGGTGGTACGGTTACGTCCATAGGATCAGGAGTTATAACAGCGGTAGGAATTTGTTACAGCACCACTAATCATTTGCCGACAGTATCTGACACCAAAGCAACCGCTGTGATTACAAACAGCTATACCTACGTTAGCAATTTAACCGGCCTTACCCCTAACACCACTTACTATGTAAGGGCTTATGCCAGCAACGCATATGGTACCAGCTATGGCAGCGCTGTTAAATTCACTACAAGCGGCACTCTGAATGCCGTTACGGGTGAGGTGACAACCTTTGCAGGCAGCGGAGCCGATGGTTTTGCTGATGGTACCGGTACTGCCGCCCAATTTAATAACCCTATCGGGGTTGCTGTGGATGCACAGGGTAATATCTATATATCCGATTCATTTAACAACCGTATCCGAAAGATCACCAAAGCCGGAGTAGTTACTACTATAGCAGGTAACGGTACCGCAGGGTATGTCGATGGCGCGGGAGCCACTGCACAATTTTATGGGCCGCAGGGCTTAGCGGTTGATGCCCAGGGAAATGTGTTTGTTGCCGATTTCGGCAACAATGTGATACGTAAGATCAGCACTACCGGAGTGGTAAGCACAGTAGCGGGTAACCCGGTTGGCGGTTATCTTGACGGAGCAGCCACCGTTGCTAAATTCAGCAGCCCGGCTGCAGTTGCAGTAGATAAGCAAGGAAATTTATTTGTGGCTGATTTTAACAACAACATGATACGCAAGATCACATCTGCGGGAGTAGTAAGCACCGTCGCCGGGGTTAAGAGCGGAGGCTATTCGAATGTTACGATCAATACTACCACGGGTGTAAATGCGGCGTTCAAAAATCCTGATGGAATTGTTCTGGATGCGGCAGGGAATATTTTTGTGGCCGACCTGGGTAATAATGCCATCAGGGAGATCACTACTGCAGGGGTAGTTACTACAATTGCAGGCGGCCCTGGTCAGGCAGCGTTGGTAGGAAATCCCGGCGGACTGGCAATGGATGCGGCTGGTAATATATTTATAACCGATGAAAATGGTCGTGTAATTGAATTGACCGCTGCCCGGGTACTTTATGACCTGGCAGGCACAAGTGGTTTGGCGGGCTTTGTCGATGGTTCGGGCGTAACCGCCAAATTCAGCACACCGCAAGGCATTGGGGTTGATGCTTCAGGAAATATTTATGTAGCTGATTTTAATAATAACCGGATACGTAAGGTATTGGTTGTAAATAGCGAGGTTAAAAACTAACTCGTTTCTTCTGACAAAAGCCCCCCGTTAATTTAACTGGGGGCTTTTTTTATCCAAATAACAAGCTGAACACTTCCTCGATATTCCCAACCGGTTTGATCTCTATATTGTAGCGCGACAGGTCGATCCTTTTTTTATCCTTGCCACCCGATTGCAGGTTGTATTTGGAAATAAATATCTGTTCAAAGCCCAATTTGTGGGCTTCGGCAATACGTTGTTCTATCCTGTTCACCGCCCTTATCTCGCCCGACAGGCCAATTTCTCCCGCAAAGCAGGTTTTAAAAGGGATAGGAATATCCTCGTGCGAGGAAATTATAGCTGCGGCAAGGCCGAGGTCAATAGCAGGGTCTTCCACCCTGATACCGCCGGTAATATTCAGGAAAACATCTTTTGCGCCTAATTTAAACCCGCAGCGTTTCTCCAATACCGCCAGCAGCATACTCGTCCGTTTAGTAT
>JBEHXM010000159.1:0-10298 GCA_048498695.1 Bacteroidota bacterium | reverse complement strand
TGATGTTTAGCAAGAACCGTAAATTATTGTTGAACAGGCATATAATTGGAGCCGCATTACTGGCATTACTGATATTTCTGCCGAACCTTATCTGGCAGCTTACGCATCACCTGCCGGTTATTACCCATATGAAAACCCTGCAGGAGCAGCAACTCGACTATAATACACCGGCTGATTTTATCAAACAAACGTTATCAGACAATGGGATTGCTCTTTTTGTATGGCTTACCGGCTTTATATTCCTGCTATTCTCTTTCCGGCTGCACAAATTCCAGTTTATCGCAGTGGCTTTTGTATTGATATTCGGCTTTTTACTCGTGATGCACGGCAAACCCTACTATCTGTTCGGCGCCTTCCCGATGCTTTTTGCAGCAGGCGGCTTTGGCTTTGAACGCTGGCTTAAGACAAGCGGATATGCATTGCGAACGGCTGTTATAGCCATTTTTACTTTGCCGAATTTGATATTCTTCCCAATGGCGCTGCCGGTTTTTTCAATTGATCAAACGCTTTCCGCCATTAAGTTCTTAAACGAAAAGATTCCGATGACAAGGTTCGCCACAACATGGGAAGACCATAAACAACATCCTTTAACACAGGATTATGCCGATATGTTTGGCTGGGACGAGATGACAGCTTTGGTAGCCAAGGCCTGGAATGAACTAACACCGGAGCAACAGAAAAACACCCAAATTTACGCTGATAACTACGGCGATGCAGGCGCCGTACACCATTTTGGCAAACAATATAACCTGTCTGGAGTGATTTCGCTAAACAGCAGCTTTACCCTTTGGGCGCCTGATAGCCTTAATGCGAAATATATTATTTACGTGGACGATAACGGTGGTAAAAACGTTGAGAGCTTTGCTTCTGCCCTGGGCAGCTATCGTAAGATCGGCGAGGTTGAAAACCCGTTAGCCAGGGAGCACGGCACAGCCGTATTCTTACTGGTAGATCCCAAAACACCTTTAAAGGAACGCTACGCGAAGGAACTGGAGAGGAAAAGGCTGGAGTAATCTTTTTGATGTGCGGATTTTTGATGTGCGAATGTGCGGATGAATAAGACAATATAGATATGCGAGGATTAAAGACGGTAATATTTCTGCTGATTTCCAATACGTTCATGACGTTTGCCTGGTATGGGCATCTTAAATTCAAGCAGTATGATTGGGGCAAAAATCTTGGCCTGGTTGCTGTAATCTTAATAAGTTGGGGGCTGGCCTTTTTTGAATATATGTTCCAGGTACCGGCAAATCGTGCCGGCTTTAAGGAAACCGGAGGACCGTTTACCCTTGTTCAGCTTAAGACTATACAGGAGGCTATTACCTTAACTGTCTTTATGCTCTTTACCACGATATTCTTCAAGACCGAAAAATTGGGCTGGAACCATTTGGTAGGTTTTGGTTTGATAGTGCTGGCGGTGTTTGTAATATTTAAAAAGTGGTGATTTGATGTGCGGATGTGCAAATTACGGATGTGCGGATGGGAAGGAACTCGTTTTAATATCAGATGATGCAGATAGTATTGCTCAAATCGTCGCTTTGGCAAAATCCCTCAACGTCAATATCGAACAAAGAGGAAAACTAGCTTTAAGTCAAAGCGAAAGAAAGGAGCTTTATAATAAAATTAAAAACTTTAATTTCACGGGAGAATCTTTATTCGGCGACCCTCTGCAATGGCAAATAGAAGAAAGGAAGACCGTGACCCCTTATTCGCAAACGGATAATCCGTTAAGCTAATCTTTATCCGGATTTAACTTCCCATTCACAATTCTATCTGTATAATCCTGTATAAAAGCTTTGCAATCAGCCATGCCTTTGTTCATTTCGGCATTTTTGGGGCCGTTAAGCAGATTTTTAGATAAGGCTTTATCGTCAATCTCATAGATACCCGTAAACTCTTTGCCATCAAATAAATAGATATAATTGCCCTGCATCATCTGGTAAATATTACCCGGTGAGTTAATGACCTTCGGTGTTTCACCAGGCAGGTTGCTGATCAGGCTTCTCCCCCACGACCGGAATGGTTTGTGATAACCGATCAGATCCACCAATGTTGGATAAATATCCATCTGCGAAGCTAAATCGGTCCGCACGCCTTTTAGGTTATAGGCCCTATTAGGGCTAAAGAATAATATGGGAATAGCAAAGCGGTTAACCGGCTTGGCGTATTCGGGGTAATAGGTTTGGCTGGTATGGTCGGCAACCAGTACAAAGATAGTATTGTTATACCAGGGCTGCGTTTTGGCATAGTTAAAGAATTCCCGAAGCGCATTATCTGTGTATTGCACGCATTTATCCAACTCCAGCGGCCCCCCTTTAAAGCGCGACTTATACTTTTCAGGCACGCGAAACGGGTCGTGCGATGATAGCGTAAACAGTGTAGACATAAAGGGCTGCTTTTGCTTACCCAACGTTCTGCCTACATATTGAAAAAAAGGTTCATCCCATATACCCCAAATTCCATCGAAATCTTTCTCATTATTGTATTCGGTTTTGCCATAATATTTTTGAATACCGAGAATATTGCCAAAACCTTCAAACCCCATCGAACCGTTGGAGGCACCGTGAAAGAATGAAGTCTGGTAACCCATGCTATCACAAATAGATACGATTGATTGTATCTTCTGCTTGGCGTACGGCGATGAAGTAAAAGCCGTTTGAAACGAGGGTATACCCGCCAGTACCGATGACATGGCATGTATCGATTGCCTGCCATTGGCGAAAGCATTGGTAAATATCAGGCTGCTATCAGACAGAGAATCCAGGAACGGCGCATACGATTTAAAGCCGGGGATATGGCTTTCCCTGTTCATGCTGCCCCAAAACTCGCGGGCCATACTCTCCATAATGATGACCATGACGTTGGGCTTAGCTGCCGGATTGCCGTTGTATTGCTTAATGGGTTTGATATTAGCATCGATATATGCTTCGTCGGTCCACTTTTGCAGTTTGAAGCTATTGCTGCTGAAGGTTCGGAAAATAGCGAAAGGGGTATTCAGGATCACATCACCCTGGTTGGGCACGGTAATATGCTTATAGGCATCTACCATGTTAATTGGGCGGGTGCTGTGCTTAAAATCCCCCCGGACACCACCGACCATTAACGTTACAATAATCAGCAATCCCACCAGTGAATAAGCGAAATAGGCAACAGTTGGTTTTACTTTTACTGCATTTACCTTTACCCTTTTATAAAGCCAAATCCAGCCGGCAGCGCATACCAGGTAAATTAAAAATATATAGCCATACCGCCACCAAAAATGCTCGAAAAGCATTTTTTTGTTATTCTCATCAACCAGCAAATCCAGCGTCGCGCGGGTTGAGCGTACCTGACTGAAACGGTAATAAACGATATCGACAAAGTTTGTAGCGTAGACCAGCAGGTTGGTAATGAAATATAGTATCGTAATCCCCTTTTGAAATCCGGGGCGCGTATTAACTGTTAGGGGCAGAATGCTTAAAATGATGAACAAGCTATTGATATACAACAAGGCGGTTGTATCAAAGGCGATACCGTAATAACACAACTTCAACAATGTACCCAGACTGTCTACTTCCAGCAGGTGCGTATTGAAAACAACAAACAAAACCCTGCTTATGAAATAAAACAAGTAGCCTAAAAATAACCTGTAAAAAAGTACTTTATATTCGTTTAGCCGCAAAGGGGTATTCATTCATTACGCGTTTGTGCGTAAAGATAAATGTCGGCTTATAAATTATTTAACAATTACGACATATTTAATTTAAAATGACATAATAGAAGCGGCATCGACCCTGTTTGTTATCTTTTAGCAAAAAAGGCGACAGATTTAACACCTTTCACCTCCTAAGCGGAGATAGCATTGATAATATCGTACTGCGTAATAATTTCAAACTCACCATCAACTTCCACTAGTACAGCAATATTATCCTTATTGATCATAGATGATATCTTATCGATAGAGGTATTCAAATCCACAAACGGGAATGGCGCTGTAGTGATGTTTTTTATAGGCTGCGATTTGATAGAAGGATTTTCAATCAATGAGTTCAGAATATCGCTTTCCGTTATTTTGCCGATCACCATATCCTTTTGAGTAACCGGAATCTGCGATATATTAAGCGCTTTGATAGTGTTTATAGCTTCCAAAACCGTCTTTTCGCAATCAATAGTAACTATCTGCTGGCTTTCTTTTTTGGCGATAATATCGCGTGCAGTTAATTTCTCGTCCTTCAGGAAACCGCGGTCGCGCAGCCAGTCGTCATTGTACATTTTGCCGAGGTAGCGGGTGCCATGGTCGGGGAAGATAACCACCACCACATCACCTTTTTTAAACCGGTCTTTCATTTGCAGTAAGCCCGCAATGGCTGAACCTGTTGAGTTTCCGGCAAATATGCCTTCTTTACGCGCTATCTCGCGAGTCATTAATGCGGCGTCTTTGTCGGTAACTTTTTCAAAATGGTCTATCAGGCTGAAGTCTACATTCTGCGGCAGGAAGTCTTCACCAATGCCTTCGGTGATATATGGATGAATTTCATTTTTGTCAAAGATGCCGGTCTCTTTATATTTTTTAAATACGGAGCCGTAAGTGTCGATGCCTAAAATTTGAATGTCCGGATTCTTCTCCTTCAAATATCTGGCTATGCCGGATATGGTACCACCTGTTCCAACACCTGCCACAAGATGGGTTATCTTACCTTCTGTCTGCTCCCAGATCTCCGGGCCTGTGGACTCATAATGTGCCTGCGAATTGGAAAGGTTATCGTATTGATTAGGCTTCCATGAATTGGGCACTTCCCGCTCCAGCCTTGATGAAACCGAATAATAAGAGCGGGAATCCTCCGGATCGACGTTGGTAGGGCAAACGATCACTTCAGCGCCAAAAGCACGCAGCGCATCAAATTTTTCCTTCGACTGCTTATCCGTACTTGTAAAAATACATTTATAGCCTTTTATCACAGCTGCGATAGCCAGCCCCATGCCAGTATTGCCTGAGGTGCCCTCAATAATAGTTCCGCCTGGCTTAAGCCGGCCATCGGCCTCTGCATCGGCAATCATTTTAAGCGCCATGCGGTCTTTGATGGAGTTGCCGGGATTAGTCGTCTCGATTTTGGCGAGTACCGTTGCAGGAATATCTTTCGCTATCTTATTCAGTTTAACCATGGGCGTATTGCCGATGGTCTCCAGTATATTATTGTACCACATAAATTTAAGTTTGGTGAACCCGCGTGGCGGGTTGGGGCAAAATTAGCTTTAACTTTTCAGATTTACACTTTCAGACTTCCGAAGTTTTTGAAACTTAAGTCTTTCTTCTAATTGATTTATGGAAAAACTAATTCTTCGGCATCATAAGGAAAATCAGCCTTAAATAATTTGCTTATGTTTAGTAGCCTTACCAATCCCAAATCATTAAGATTATCTGTCAGGAGGAAAAAAAACATCCTTTTGCTATCGGCAGCATGTTTTTTTTGCCATCTAAGCTATGCGCAAATTTCGTTGACCGGCAGCCGGCAAAACAGCTATTACACGTATATCTATAAACTTAATGATAACGACATACTGAATTTCTACATACGTCCAGAAAAGCAGCTGGACGACAGGATACTACAACATCCGATCGATTCTTTTCGGACCGGCAAAAATTGGAAAAATAATTTGCCGCCGGGAAATTATGCAATGGCACACATAGAAAAAAACAGCCTGGTTTACCAGGTGATTGAAAATCATTCGGCATACCTGCAGACATTGGCGAACAACTATGACCTGAGATTTTTAATCACCGACAAAGAAGGCAAGCCAATTAACAATGCGCTTGTAACTGTTAAAAACTCGCCGGTAGCGTTTGATGCCGGTTCAGGTACTTATCATATCAATTCGTTGAAGCGGGCGTTGGTTACAGTTGTTTATGCAGGCGTAACAAACTATTTTCAGATAGAGGCAGGTCGCAATTATCAGCGAAAATTTTTGAGTAAAAACTGGTTCAGCTACCAGCGTGGAAAAATCGGGATGCTGTTTAAAAAGAACCGTTACTACCATGATTACAAATATCGCCTGCGGCTGGATGAGAATGGTAAATACACGGGCTTTATGGTATTTAACAAGCCTGTGTATAAGCCAAATGATACTGTAAAATTTAAAGCATACATTTTAAATAAGGGCGACCGCAAGCCGGTTCATGCCGACCGCCTTTTGGTAAGACTGCAGGAAAACGCTGCAGATTACGGTACAGTAATAGGTTATGTGAGCAGCTATAATACCGGCGGATTTGAGTATAAGTTTGTACTGACCGACAGCTTGAAATTAAGTTTGGATAATGAATATTATCTATCGCTGGAAGATCCGGGAAGCGCTAAGTACAGTGAAGATAAATTTGACGATGCAGATGATGAATATAAGTTCCTGGCACAGCGAAAGGTTTACATAGCGGGTAAATTCCGGTACGAGGACTATGAGCTTAAATCCGTTACATTTAACCTCCGGACCGATAAAAAAGTACACGAGCCGGGAAATCCGCCTTCGGTTTACCTTAAGGCCGCGGATGAGAACGGGCTCTCCGTTCCGGATGGACGCGTGGAATTAGCGCTCCTAACCAACTCGTCATCAGCTTACAACGCCGACAAGATATTTATCCCCGATACACTGTGGCACAAGAAATTAGCGCTCGAGCCTGTCGGCGAAACAAAAATCACTATTCCGGATTCAATATTTCCGCGGGCTAATCTAAACTACCGGCTCGAGGCTGATTTTTTAACAACCGATAATCAAAGCCATCACCAGACGGAATATATCGATTTTTACGACGATAATTATACTATTCAGCCGGCGCTGTCCACAGACACGCTGAAGATAACCGGTTTAAAAAAAGGAAAAATTATCTCCTTGCCGGCCACCATCTTTGCCGTGAATAAAGCGGGGGATACAACCTCGGCCTTAAAACTAAATCTGCCTGCAGCCATCACCGTTAATCCTTTTATCAAAAAATACATCGTAAAGGCTGACAACGTAAAACAGGACATCAATCTTTCAGATTTTGACAGCGATATAACCATTAATGGAATGCAGACGATCGATTCCATGTTCGTAACTGTTAATAACCCGCATAAAATACATTTTTGGTACTGGCTGATGTCCGGCAAAAAAATATTGGAGCAGGGTTCGGCAGACAACCTGATTTATAAAAGGAAACGCATAAATAATAACGAGCCAATTTTCGCGGTGAGCTACGTGTGGGCGGGCGAGTCTGTTTACAAAGCAACGGCTATTCCTTACCAGGATAAGCTGCTCAAAATTAATATAAAACAACCTATATCGATATACCCGGGACAAAGTGTTACGACTGAAATTGAAGTTAAAGACGCGCTCGGAAAGCCAGTCGGCAATACAGATATTACGGCGTGGTCGGTAACCGGTAAATTCCCGGATTATAAAGCGCCGTTTGTCCCATATCTTGGTAAGATTTACCCGGCCGTAGTTGCAAAACCACGGGCAAGCCTTATGGATAGAGTGCCGGCAGGGGCAATAAAGTTAGATTGGGAAAGATGGAGCCGTGAGGCCGGGTTAGACAGTATTTCGTATTACCAATTTACACATCCGAACACGATCTTTACCGATGAAGGGCCTGCCCCCGACAGCGTTACCCAGGTAGCGCCGTTTGTAGTAAAGCAGGGCGACATCCAGCCTGTCAGCATTTTATACATCGATAGCCGGCCTGTTTATTTTGCCCAGGCTCAGCAATTGCAGCGCTACAGTTTCAAAGTAGCACCAGGCAAGCATTCATTTATGTTCAGAACGATCGATGAAAATATACGTTTAGATTCAATCGATGTTAAAAAGGGGCAAAAACTGATCTTAAGCGTGAATGATACCCCGGCAAATGCCAGGGCCGTTTTTGCAAAAATGCCCGACACCCTGATGCGCTATGAAGCGGACCTGATAAATAAATACATGATCAACGTGGTTAACAATTTTGGAAACAAGATGGCTACACTGCAACAGGAGGACGACATTATGCTCTTAAATTCCGATCCTGCTAACTATTATAGTCGCACTAACGAAATTCTGGCTGGCCCCCTGCGTCAAAACTATGCGATGTTCTCGCTGAAAAATGGCCCGTCGAGATACTTTTTAACAGAATCCGGCTATTCATACCTTTTTGATAATGACCTTCTAAAGCAGACCAGCATCCGCACAAAATACCCTTTTAGCATTTCAACAAAAGCCGGAAATTTTATTGAAGATTATACTCAATACGCACTTACCGGGCAGGAAGTAGAAAAAATATGGCAGCGTTATCTCGATCTGCGCAGCCATACTATGGGCGTATTCAGCAACGAGGAGATAAAACTAAAGGACAAAGGCAAATTGCTGATAGAAATACGTCATTCAGTTAGTGAGATCCCCCTGATAAAAAGCGTAATTATTTATAAAGACAACGACCCTGACTTCATCAAAATTTTTCCGGGCATCACAACTGATCTTGGATACCTGGCTGCAGGGCGCTACCGCCTATTCTTTTTGCTGGAAAACGAGGCTTACTATGTAAAAGATCATATCAGTATAAAACCCAATGGTATAAATTTTTATAAAGTTGATATTTCAGCTATTCCAAGGGACTCGGTGAGTATAAAAATCAACCAGGTAATTGATGGCAGGACTACAGGGAGCCAAAACAGCAACGCAAATTCATCTGCCAATGATTCGCAGAAGCTGAAGGAGGTTTTCAATGAAAAATACTTTGATGTCAATAATTTAAACGGAGTTGTTGAAGGCCTCGTTTTAGGACAGGATGACAAACTGCCCGTGCCGGGTGTATCGATAACCATACGCGGCACGCAAATAGGTACCCAAACCGATGATTACGGCAGATTCCGGCTCAGGGTGCCGGCTTCCGGCACGTTGCGCATCAGCTTCGTAGGGTACGAGCGTAAGGAAATAACTTTTGAGGCAGGGCAGCAAATGACGCTCTATCTTAAACCCAACGCCAACGAATTAAAAGAAGTAGTGGTGACCGGCTATAACACTATGCTGAAAAGAGATATCTCAGGGTCCGTTGCAGGTGTAACCATAACTGACAACTCCGGTGCTGTGTATATAAGAGGAATAAGCACCAACAGCAATGCCAAACCGTTAATCGTTGTCGACGGTGTGATTGTAAAAAGCCTGGACGATGTCGATCCAAACTTGATTGCTGAGATAACTGCACTAAAGGACAGTGCAGCCACTGCACTTTATGGTTCGAAAGCTTTAAATGGAGTGATCATCGTCAATACAAAAAAGAACGATGGCAAAACACAGGTTGCCGGCCAATCTCAGCAAGGCAATGCAGAAACTTTACGTAAAAACTTCTCCGATTACGCTTACTGGCAACCCAAACTGACAACGGATGCGAATGGTAAAGCAAGTTTTACGGCTGTCTTTCCGGACGACATCACCAATTGGCGGACTTTTGTAGCAGCAGTTAATGGTAAAAGGGAAAGTGGCTTCGCAAATGGGAATATAAAATCATTCAAATCTATCAGCGCCAATTTGGTTTCGCCGCTGTTTGCTGTGGAAGGTGACGAATTGAGCCTGATCGGTAAAGTATTAAATTATACCAGCGACCCGGTTAAGCTGGACAGGGCATTTAAATACAACAATAAGCAGGTAAAGCGGGACCTCATTAAATTAACCAATTCCAGGGTCGATACCCTTAATATAACTGCCGCCAATGCTGATAGCCTCACTTTTGATTACACTATTAAACGCGACAATGGCTATTTTGATGGCGAGCGCCGCAAAATTCCGGTTATTAAACAGGGCGTTGTGGAGACGCAGGGTATATTCGCGGCCTTGAATAGCGATACAACTTTAGCGATGAAATTCGACCCGGAAAAGGGGCCGGTTACCTTCCGTGCCGAAGCATCTGTATTACCGGTGTTGCTAACTGAAACAGAAAAGCTCCGCGATTATAAATATCAATGTAACGAGCAGCTGGCTTCCAAGCTAAAAGGCCTATTAATGGAAAAGCGCATTAAAAGATTTTTGGGTGAGGATTTTAAATATGAAAAGAACATAAATGATGTAATTAAAAAACTCCAGGAAAACCGTAAAAGCGCCGGTACCTGGGGCTGGTGGAAGGATAGTGATGAGGAGCTATGGATAAGCCTGCACGCGGTTGAGGCATTGATAGATGCGCAGAACGCGGGCTATCAAATTCAGTTAGATAAGCAAAAGCTGACCGACTACCTGATCTATCAGTTGGAAAGCTATAAAGACAACGATAAGCTAACCTGTCTCGAATTGCTTCATAAACTGGATGCAAAAGTGGATTACGCCAAATA
>JBEHXM010000158.1:0-10311 GCA_048498695.1 Bacteroidota bacterium | reverse complement strand
CTGGAGGAATTTTCAATAATGAATGAAGCCCTGGTTTCTGTATGTATGCCGGCTTATAATTGCGGTAAATATATCCTGCAAACCCTGAATTGTTTAACTGCACAAACCTACCGTAAACTCGAGATCATTATCGTTAACGACGGGTCTACCGACAATACGCCTGAACTTATACAGAGTTTTGAGGATGCAAGAATCCGACTGATCCACAGTAAGAACGGCGGAGCGGCAAAGGCTCGTAACACTGCCTATCTGCATTCAGCGGGCAAATACATCATATTTTTCGATGCCGATGATCTTGTAAAGCCTGATTTTATCAGTCTTCAGCTGAATAAGATGAATGGACGTGAGGACGTTGTCATGATGTCTGGCTGGGGACGTTTTTACCGCGATGATCCGGGTACCTTCAGTGCCCAGGTAATTGCTGGAGATGAAAGGGATTTTGAAACCTGGATCACCCACTACTGGAATAAAGGAAACGCAATGACAACGCCTGGAAGGGCCATGATATCCCGTCGTTTGATCCAACTGGCAGGACTATGGAATGAAAAACTGACGCTGAATGATGACATGGAGTTTTTTACACGTATTTTCCTGAACGCAACAAAAATTGAATATAACCCTGAAGCAATGTTTTATTACCGGTCGGGGATAAAAGGGCTGTCCAGCAAAAAAGACCCGGAGGCCTTCGCATCATTATTCAACGCTGTGATGTTGTCCGTCAACCAGGCATTGCAGAGATTTCCGGGTAATCGCGCAGTCGAAAGAAGCTGTGCAAATCTTTGGCAAAGTGTTTTGTATGAAATTTATCCGCAGGAAAAAGAAATGTCAAAGATCGCAGAACAGCAAATAGATCAGCTTGGGGGAGCTGACATTTCTTTCCCCAGCGGTGGCTATACGCGCTTGCTCGCTTCATTGACTGGTTGGAAAGCTGCAAAAAAGTTAAAGACCATTTTCCACAAATATTGAATTAAGGCAGCATATGCATATACTACTTATTATGAACCCGGGAATCCGGGTGCCTCCGGAACATTATGGAGGCATTGAACGCATTGTTTTCCTGCTGGCAAATGAATACCGGAAAAAAGGCCACGAGGTCACGCTAATTGCTGGTCCCGGGTCCTATTGCGAAGGTCAAACGGTCACTTTCGGAAAAAATAGATCCGCAAAAAAATGGTACGATCATTTTTACGAAACCGCATTTGTATGGCGTTATCTCTGGAAAAACAGGACCAATTTTGATGTCATTCACAATTTTGGCCGACTGATGTATTTAATACCTGTCCTGAACTGCACGGTAAAAAAGGTCATGTCTTATCAGCGGGCAGTTACGCGGCGCGGCATAAAATTCATCTGTCGCCTTCCAAACAAAAACCTAAATTTTACCGCCTGTAGCAACTATTGTACAAAAACAGGAAATGTTGCGGGTTCCTGGCATACAGTATATAATGCGATCGATTTTGATCAGTATCAACTGAACGAACACATAGCGGCGGATGCCCCGCTTATGTTTTTGGGCCGGCTCGACCGGATCAAAGGAGCCCATACAGCGATTGCAGTTGCCGGGACTACTGGAAACGCGCTGATCATTGGCGGAAATATCCCTGATACGCAAGATAATTTTGCCTATTACCAATCCGTACTTGAGCCCCGATTCCGGGACCCTCATATAAAATACCTCGGGGAATTGAACGATAAAGAGAAGAATATCTATCTGCGGGAAAGCAAAGCCTTACTGTTTCCCATTGAATGGGACGAGCCCTTCGGCATTGTGATGATCGAAGCAATGGCTTGCGGCACTCCTGTAATCGCATTTAGAAAGGGGGCGGTTCCGGAGGTATTGGAAGAGGGAACGGGTTTGATTGCAGAGGATGAAGAGGGGATGGATCATTGCGTGAAAAGAATAGCCGGTATCGACCGGAAAAAGTGCAGGGAACAGGCATTTTTGAGATTTGACATCAGTGTGGTAGCGGAATGCTATCTGAATTTATTTAAAAAATGAACTTTTCAGCTATTAAGGGGCTTATCCCCGGGAAGATCAGGAACGCTCTGAAAAACAGGCTGGGTGTCCCTAGTTTGGAAATGAGTTTTGAAAGAATAAAAAAGCTCGGATTTTCTCCCCTGACTTGTCTTGATATCGGCGCTTATGAAGGCTTATGGACCATAGATTTCAAGCAACAGTTCCCGGGTGCCTCGGTCTTAATGATTGAGGGGCAGACGGAAAAAAAAGCAGCACTGCAGAAAATAAAGGACCGGTACGATGATGTGGAATTTACAACCAAATTGCTTGGCGCATCGAACAAAACAGTCTCTTTTAACATCTATCAAACAGCCAGCTCCGTTCTGACGGAAAATAATGTCACGGGTGCCAGGATTGAAGAGCGGCAGCTTCATACCCTGGACCAGGTCGTTGCCGGTACACGTTTCAGCCGGCCCGACCTGATAAAGATCGATACCCAAGGCTATGAACTGGAGATATTAAAGGGCGCAACAAATACCATGGGATCAGCGGAATTCATTTTACTGGAAGTCTCGTTCATCGATATTTATAATAATGTGCCCCTGATCACCGAAGTGTTGAACTTTATGCAGGACAGGGGCTATCTGATTTATGACATTTGTACGCTTATGAAGAGGCCATTGGATAATGCCCTGTACCAGTCAGATATATTGTTCGTAAAGGTACAATCAAAATTCCGGAGCGATAAACGATGGAGCCAGTCAATAAAGTGAGGATACTGATGGTGACTTCCGGGCAGCCTTCGCTCAACCCGCGTCTTGTAAAAGAGGCGGATGCGCTGGCGGACCTCGGTTATGACGTTACCGTGTTATACGCCTACTGGAACGATTGGGGTACGAAATTCGACAAGGAGCTGATTCCTCAAAAAAAATGGAGGGCGGTACGCATAGGCGGCGATCCGGATAATGAAAATTTGATTTTCTTTTTTAGCCGCCTGATCCAGTTTATTTCAAAAATGATCAGCCGTTATTCAAAAGTACGTTTCCTCACCTCGATTGCTATCGCGCGGCCCGCTTATTTTTTAGCACGCAGCGCCAGTAAATATGACGCCGATCTTTATATCGGGCATAATCTTGGAGCCCTGCCCGCTGTTGTAAAAGCTGCCCGGGCCCGCCGGAAACTTTGTGGATTTGATGCGGAAGATTTTCATCGTTTCGAAGCGGATGATGATCCTGCCAGCGAAGATGTCGTCCGCAAGTCCGCGATCGAAGACCGGTATATACCGTTCCTGGATTATTTGACGGTTAGCAGCCCTTCCATAGGAGAAGGCTATAAGAGGCTGTTCCCTTTAGTCGATCCCGTTACGATCCTGAACACTTTTCCGAGTGAACCGACCCTGTCCCGCCCGATGATCAACAAAAACGGCCCGGTCAGGTTGTTATGGTTTTCGCAAACCATTGGCCCCAAACGCGGACTCGAGGATATAATTCGGGCATTACACCTGCTGAAAGACTTTCGGTTCGAATTACATCTGTTGGGATATCTTTCCGTCACAGCGAAAAAAGAATATCTGGATAAATTGACTACTGGCGGTCAACTGGATATCCATTTTCATGCACCGGTAAACCCCTTGCAGCTTGCCGTGTTCGCATCACAATTCGACATAGGACTGGCGTTGGAACCTGGTTTCAGCACAAACAATAATTCCGCCTTATCCAATAAACTATTTACCTATCTGCAGTCTGGTCTGTGCATTGTGGCTAGCGACACCGTCGCACAAAGCCATTTTCTGGAGCATTATCCCGGAGCCGGCACGATCTACCCACGGGGCAATTTCCAGGCGCTGTCAGAAATTTTACTTGCCTTGCACTACGACCGCGAGGGGCTTTGGAACCAGAGAATAGCTGCATTTGAACTGGGCAGAACTGAACTCAGTTGGGAAAAGGAACGGGAGAAATTTACTGATTTGATTGGGCAAACATTAGTTCGTGAATGAACCGGAAAGTATTACTCATCTCGCCTTATTTCCCACCTTCCAATGCGGCTGACATGCATCGCCTGAGAATGAGCCTGCCGTTTTATGAAAGATTTGGCTGGGACGCCGAGGTAGTCACTGTCGAGCCAGGATTTTCTGAGATGTCCAGGGATGAATTGTTACTGCAAAGCATTCCAACTGCAACAAAAATACATTTTGTCAAGGCATTTGATAAAACGTGGACTTCCATTTTTGGATTGGGCAGCCTGGCACTGCGGTCCATTTGGTATTACAGCAAAAAGGTAAATCACTTGTTAAGGCATCAGAAGTATGATCTCATCTGCTTTTCGACTACACAATTCCCTGTCTGCATCCTGGGAGCTTACTGGAAGAAAAAATTTGGTATCCCTTATGTGATCGATATGCAGGACCCCTGGCATTCGGATTATTACCGGGATAAACCTAAGTCGCAGCAGCCCGCAAAATATTGGTTTTCGTACAGGCTAAATAAATACCTTGAGCCCCTTGCAATGAAGAAGGTCGACGGTTTAATGGCGGTTTCGGCCAATTATATTACAGTGCTAAAAAACAGGTATCCCGAGATAAAACAAGTGCCGCAAGCTACAATTATTTTTGGCGCCGCAGAACACGATTTAGAGATAGCAAAAAAACACGCCAACATCTTCCCAGCAATGCTCCAGGAAAATTTTCAAAACATCGTTTACATAGGCCGGGGAGGGCATGATCTGCACAAAGCCATCAAACCTGTATTTAGCGAATTAAGAAACAGATTGGCCCGGCAGCCCGAACTGTATGGCAGGTTAAAGTTCTATTTTATCGGTACCAGTTATGCCCCGGCCGGTTTTCGAGAGCCCTCTATCATGCCCCTGGCTAAACAGTACAACGTGGAAGCTAATGTCGTTGAGGTAACCGGACGAATCGGCTTTTATCACACGCTGGCGATATTAACACAAGCAGCGGCGCTGTTTATCCCGGGATCTGACGACCCCAATTATACAGCCTCAAAAATATATCCCTGTCTTTTGACAAATAAACCCATGTTGGCCATCTTTAACAGCCGCAGCCCAGCACTGGATGTGCTCAAAGATTGTGGGGTTGCTGATGCTTATAGCTACGATGAAACATCGGATATCCAGCCGAAAATCGGACATTTTTTAGAAATGGTCCTTAACGGTACTGGCGGCCCTCCGCGATACAATAAAGATTGCATCAGTGGATTTTCAGCCGGGAGCCTGACCGGCAGACAATGTGAACTGTTTGATCGGGTAATCGAATTTAACAGGCCTGACCAAGATTCGGCAGGACTTGAAACGCCTGACCCTGACGACTGATGAATAAGGTAAAACGCACATTCGGATTTGTTTTTGCGCATCCATTAGCTAAGCGGCATAAGGTGAGAAGTATTTTCCGCCTGATGTCCTGGCAACTGCAGTGTCTTTTTTACCCAAAAAGTTTATTTGTCAAATCGTTCATCGGACCGCTTCAGGTATTCGCGCGGAGAGGGTTGACTGGTATTACCGGGAATATTTATGCGGGACTACATGAATTTGAGGATATGGCCCTTTTACTTCATCTTTTACGTCCCGGGGACTGGTTTTTTGATATAGGGGCCAATGTAGGTGCTTATACCTTACTGGCTTCGGGTGTCAGACGGGCCGCCAGCGTAGCCATCGAGCCGGTAGAATCAACCAGTCATTTATTAAACAGAAATGTTGACCTAAATGGATTGGAAAGTCTTGTGCATGTTATCCTTGCGGCAGCGGGGGCAGTAAAAGGGGAATTGTCATTTACTTCCGGAGAAGATACCACCAACCATGTCATCGCAGACAACGAGTTGGTTGAAACGGGGGCAATCATAGTACCGGTTATTACCGTTGACTCCCTGCTAGCCAAAGGCTTGCCGGTATTGATAAAGATCGACGTCGAGGGGTTTGAAACTGAAGTAATAAGGGGAATGGAGAAAACCCTTGATGAACCCTCACTTAAGGCCGTCATCATCGAGCTGAACGGCAGCGGGGCACGCTACGGCTATGATGAAAGAGAGATACATTTTAAGCTCATTTCAAAAGGATTCAGGCCACAACGATATGATCCCTTTCATCGGCTATTGACTGAAATAACTTACTTTGGTCAGATGAATACAATTTATTGCCGGGATTTAGACTTTATCCGCCAAAGGCTGGAAAGCTCGGAAAAAATACGTGTAATGGGAGAGCATATCTAACGCTAATGCGACTGGCTATTATTACGACGCACCCTATACAGTATTATGCACCGGTTTTTGAACTGCTGCATCGGAGACAACAAATAGAGGTCAAGGTATTTTACACTTGGGGCAGGGAAGGGTTAAAAAAGATTGACCCGGGTTTTAAAAGGATAATTCAATGGGATGTACCGCTAATCGAAAACTACCCTTTCGAATGGGTGGGCAATACTTCACTGAGGCCGGGCTCGCATCATTTCAGGGGCATTGTCAATCCCGGCCTGATCGAACAGTTGATCGCATTCAAGCCTGATGCGTTATTAGTTTTCGGATGGTCTTATCACAGCCACCTCAAGGTAATGCGCTACTTTAAAAACAAAATCCCGGTTTATTTCAGAGGTGATTCTACTTTACTTGATGAACAAAATAGTATAAAAGCCGTATTTAAACGCCTTTATTTGAAATGGGTATATAGTCACATCGATCATGTATTCTATGTCGGTACCAACAACAAAGCCTATTTTAAAAAGTATGGTATTAAAGAGGCCCAGCTTACTTTTGCTCCGCACGCGATTGATAACGAACGGTTTGGTATTGACAGAAGTCCTGAAGCAAATGAGCTGAGGGCTAATTTAGGTTTATCTTCTATCGATATACTTGTGCTCTTCGCGGGAAAATTTGAAGAGAAGAAAGCCCCATTATTATTGTTAGATGCATTTTTGCAACTTCGGAAAGCCAATTGTCATTTATTGTTTGCAGGTAATGGTGTGTTAGAGTCCGAATTAAAACAAAGGGCAAAGTGCGCAAGTAATATTCACTTCATGGACTTTCAGAACCAGGCCTATATGCCGGTTATGTACCAGGCTTGCGACTTGTTTTGCTTACCCTCAAAAGGCCCCGGGGAAACATGGGGGCTTGCGGTGAATGAGGCGATGGCCAGCGGTAAAGCTATCGTCGTTTCGGATAAAGCGGGTTGTGCAGTTGACCTTGTGAAAGATGATTACAACGGAATAACCTTTATCAATAGGGATCCGGATGATTTGCTGTACAAACTTAGAGACTTGACTGAATCGAAGGTAAAGCTTAACCGGTATGCCGAACATTCATTAAATCATATCAAAGACTGGAATTTTATTAATATTGCCAAAGCTATTGAAAGCCAACTGCTGAATGAAAAGAAAAGACCGAATTAAACTGGATTTTACCAGGAACTGGAAATTGCCCGGAAAAGAAAGGCTTTCGGGCTGGCTTAGGCCTTCGGCCGACCTGAGCTTGAAATTGAAAAATGGCATCACCTGGTTAATTCACGAGGATATCGCCGTCTTTACCACGGCGGATAACTATATCGAATGGAACTTGTTAAGTACAGGCACTTACGAGGATGAGATCAATAAACTGATCCGCATATCACTGCAACCGGGTGATATTGCATTAGATATTGGTGCCAATATAGGATTACAGACACTGCGAATGGCACAGTGCGTGACAAATATCGGGCAAGTTTACTCGTTCGAACCCTTAACCTACCTTCAAAATAAGTTGAAGAGAAATATGGACTTAAACCGTGTTACAAATGTGACCCTGTTGCCCTATGCCTTGTCAGATGAAGCCGGTGAGCTTACCTGCAGTATTAATGAGCACAACTGGAATCAGGGTACCTTTAGTTTAAGTTCAAAAGCCCCGGGCGGCAATTCCCAGCAAATTATTGTCAAAGTCGCCGATCAGCTGCCCGAAATCCAGGGGCTATCGCGACTTGATCTTGTTAAGATCGATGTTGAAGGATTCGAATTCCAGGTATTGAAAGGACTCAAGCGTACTTTGAAAAAACACAGACCACGTATTATATTTGAATATGACAGCAATTACTGGATGACGAACGGTCAACATATAGGGGAATGCACCGATTTTTTACGAAACTTAGCCTATGATATCTACCAGATCACATCTGTCGGCTGCGAGGTGGTCGCGCAGAATGATCAACCACAAGCAGGTAATTTATTTTGCATTCCTGTATAGGCAATGAACAAGAACTTTTCGTTTGAAAAATACCTGGTCCTTTATTTGCCATGGGGATGCGCGATGCTTTTTAAATCTGATCCGTATCTTTCCTATTTTATTGCCTGGCTAGGATCATTTTTCATCTTTTACCTGACCCTTAGCGGCTGGATCAAACCTTTACCCAACGACCGGGGTATAGCCGAGCAACTTATGAGGCCTATTTTGCTGGTTCAGATCATATTTGCCGGTTATATGTGCAGCACCTCCATCTTTTATTTTTTGAATGTCCTGGGATATTATGATTTTCATAAAGTCAGTGAATATTACCTGGTTGACTCAGAACGGTTGCAACTGACCGCACAATGCCAGCGATACTACTGCCTGGGGCATGCAGCCTTTGTTTCCGGGATACTGATATTTATGCGAAACCCTGACAAGCCTAAATTTTTGATTGAAAAGGAAAACATAGCCAATCTTTTGTTTGTCGCCGCATTGGTTGCGCTCCCGGCATCCATTTTGTTCCTCGCGATCCCTGGCTTATCTCAATTTTCCTTTCAATTCAGTTCGTTGAGCTTTATTGCAGGTACATTGGCGCTCGCATTTGCCATTCCGTTAAAAAAAATATGGAATACCCTGATCTGTATAGGCTTATATTTCTTTAACCTTTATGAAGCCGTCATTTCGGGATTTAAGGAACCGATCATCATTAGCATAATGGTATTGGGTATATTTTTGTATCCCTCTTACAAAAAGATCGTTTTGCTAACTTTCACGCCCATCATGATTCTATTATTCCTGTTCCTGCCAACTTATAATCGTATCTTCAGGCAAAATGCATGGGCGGGCGATGTCGACGCAGATGCAGCTTCGCAGATTGCCCTTGACGCGGCATTGAGTAAAACAGGGTCGGATGATGACAGCAACTGGGGTTTTCTGGCTTTCAGATTAAGTGAGATCGAAATGTTCACGGAATTTGTCCAGTCGACACCTGAAAAGGTTGATTTTTACCATACAAAACTGCTTGAACAGTCTGGAATTGCTCTTGTGCCACGGGTATTCTGGGCTTCAAAACCGATTACCGAACAACTGGTCATGGAGCGTGTTTATAATGCCGGTGTCATTAATAGAGGCTCCAGCGTGTCAGCAAAGCCGGCTTTTATCGTGGACGCTTATCTTTCGTATGGCGGGGTGGGGGTATTTATTTTTCTTTTGCTTTATGGCGCGGCGGCCCAGCTGATCTCCATGAAGGCAGAAAAGCTATTTGGCGGTTATATACTGGGGACTGCATTGATGTTCAGCGGGCTATTCCAGATCATGTGGCGCGGGCTTAGCTTCGAGTTTTTGATCAACACCGTTTTCTGGAGCTATATAAGTATGCTCTTAATTCAAAAAGTATTAATAGCCACCCGTACATTAAAACCGGTTTGAAAATACTGCACATCAATGCATCCTACAAGCCTGCTTATATTTATGGAGGCCCAACCATGTCGGTCTCCAAACTATGCGAGCAAATGGTGAGCGCAGGTTGTATTATTGAAGTATTTACCACCACTGCAAATGGCCCTGTTGAATTAAGGGTGATACCCAACAAACAAGCTATGGTTGACAATGTTGCGGTCACTTATTTTAAACGCCTCACTAAAGATCACAGTCATTTTTCGCCGGCGCTTTTGACCCGGTTATGGAAGGAGGTGAAAAATTTCGACCTGGTGCATATCCATGCCTGGTGGAACCTGGTTTCTGTGTTGTCATGCTGGATAGCTTTAACCCGTGGTGTGCCGGTGATCGTTTCCCCAAGAGGGACGTTAAGCGCTTATTCCTTCACCAATAAAAACAACAGGGTCAAAAGGATCATTCATAGCTGGCTGGGTAAAGACATCCTGGCAAGATCAAACCTGCATGTAACTTCTGAAAGAGAAAAAGAGAGTATAGGCAACATGATTCATCCGGTATCCATTACCAATATTCCTAATTTTATTGTATTGCCCGGATACGTACCGGAAACCCCCATGAGTGAGGATGAGTATGTTAAACTGATATTTTTTTCACGCATTGAAGAAAAAAAAGGATTGGATATCCTGTTAAATGCGCTTTTAAAAGTAACCGTTCCCTACCACCGGCAATGGTCAGGTGGTAGGGAACGGTTACTTTTAAAAG
>JBEHXM010000157.1:0-10333 GCA_048498695.1 Bacteroidota bacterium | reverse complement strand
AAAAAGGGTCGTAAGCTATTACCCGGCGACAAAACGCTGTTGTTGGATGAAGCAAATATTTATGCCAACAGGAAGGACTATCGCTCACTAGCACCATTGTTACCTGCACTACTTGATAATAATCCAAATAACGCCGATATTGCATTTGTTGCGGCTGTTTGTTACGACCATTTAAACCAATACGACAAAGCAGAGTCACTGTACTTGCACGCTATTGATTTAAATAACTCGGCCTACGACCCGATATTTAATCTCGGACTATTATATTTAAAAGAAGCAGCCAAAAAGCAGGAGAGGGGTAATACGCCTGATAATGCACGTGCAGCACAATGGCTGGAAAAGGCTAACGAGATATCGCCCAATAACACCAATTGCCTGCAAATGCTCCAATTAGCTTATGCTCAGGCTGGTAACGAAGAACAAACCGACAGGATAACTAATAAACTAAAACAAATAACCAATCAATAGTAAACTATGAAAATTAAACTTTTGATGACGTGCCTTTTAGGCATAGCTTCAGTTACCGCCTTCGCACAGAAAGGCGAGCTGAAAGATGCACAAAGCAATTACGACACATACGCAGGGCTGCGGGGGCAAAAGGTAGCAGCTATACAAACCAAAGCAAAAGCAAGTCTTAATGATGCCAAAACATCGATCGACAAGGCATCTGCGAATGAGAAAACAATGAATTTACCCCAAACACAGGCATTGAAAGCAGCGATTTATTCATCATTAGCCGCAGACGATACCGTGGCAACCACATCGGCGCCTTTGTTTGCGACTGCTGATGAAGCGATAAAAAAAGCGAAGGAATTGGATACCAAAGGCGAAAATAAAAAGCTTATTGATGACGCCAATCTTAATCTTGCGCAGTTTAAGTTAAATGCAGGGGTGAAGGATTATCAGAACAAGAAGTTTGAAGACGCCTATAAAGAGTTCGATTACTACCGCACAGCATTGCCAGATGATACCAACGCAATGTATTATACAGCATTAGCCGCTAGTAATGCAGCAGAAGCAACAAAAGATAATAAATATTACCAACTGGCGCTTACCAATTATGGTAAATTGGTTAATACAAAATATTCAGGCAACCAAAAAGTTTACCTGGATATGTCGTCGATATACCTGTTGATGAAGGATACCAGTAATGCTTTGAAAGTAACGGGAGAAGGTATTGCGAAATATCCTTCAAGTTCGACATTACGTAAAAGAGAAATTGAGATCGCTCTTCAATCAGGCAAGGCAAATGATGTTTTATCCAAAATACAAAGCGCTATAGCCGCTGACCCTAAGAACAAGGACCTTTATTATTACCAGGGACTGACCTATGTGCAGGTTGCAGATGCACAAAATGCTAAGGCAGCAAAAGACAAAGACGCTGCTGCTAAGACAACTGACCATAATGCTGCCTTAGAAGGATATACAAAAGCAGCAGATTCCTATAAAAAGGCCATAGAAATAGATCCTGATTATTTTGAGGCAAATATGAACCTGGGTTATGTTTTAATGCGTCCGGCGCTTGATATTTACAATGAGGCTCAGTCGTTACCGGCAAGCAAGCAAAAGGAATATGAAGCTGCTATGGCCAAATCAAACACAATGCTCGATGTTGCAAAACCATACCTGCAGAAAGCCGTAGATTTAAAACCAAATGATCGCGATGCTTTAACAAACCTGAGAAGCTACTACAGGGCAAAATCTGACAAGGAACATGCTGCTGAAAATAAAGCTAAAGCAAACGAGTTGAAACAAAAGATTGATGCGCTAAAATAAGAGACATCATTAACCGTACAGAAGGGAGGATTTAAATTCTCCCTTTCTTTTAAATATATTACTTAACATAATGTTAATTATGTGAATAATTTATACAGTGACTACAAGAGCGGTTTTTATCTTCATTTGTCTATGCCAACTCATCTTTTAAGGCTGTGACCAATTAAAACAAAAAGCATCATTAAATTTGTTTTTATATCTACTATTTAGAAAAAATGGATTTAAAAATAAAAAACAAAATTGCGCTTGTGACCGGCTCAACTGCAGGTATCGGTTATGCGATTGCAAAAGCGCTGGCAAATGAAGGCGCTGAAGTTTATGTAAATGGCCGCACAAGCCAGCGCGTTAACGAGGCCGTGGAAAATCTTGTTAACGAAACCGGCAATAAAAACATCAAAGGTTTGATTGCAGATTTTGCCGACGTAAATCAGGTTAATCAATTGATTCAGCAATTACCTGAAGTTGATATCCTTGTAAATAACGTCGGGATTTTTGAGCCGAAAGAATTTAGCGCAATTCCCGACGAAGATTGGCTGAAGTTTTACGAGGTAAATGTTTTAAGCGGCGTACGCTTATCAAGAGCTTATTTCGATAAAATGCTGAAAAAAAACTGGGGCCGGATTATTTTTATTTCAAGCGAATCGGCTTTGCAGATACCTGAAGAAATGATTCATTACGGCATGACCAAAACTGCGCAAATTGCCATAGCGCGCGGCCTTGCAGAATTAACCAAAGGAACACATGTAACTGTTAATGCTGTGCTGCCGGGCCCGACATATTCTGAAGGCGTAGGAACATTTGTCCAGGACATGGCGGCTCACAAAAATGTGACTCCGGAAGTAATGGAAAAGGAATTTTTTAAAACCGCCAGGCCAACGTCGATATTACAGCGGTTTATAACGCCTGATGAAATTGCAAGTACAGTTGCTTATATAGCCAGCGATTTGTCTATTGCGACCAATGGCGCAGCCATCAGGGCTGACGGCGGCGTTGCAAAAAGTCCGTTCTAATTTATTCGGAAGACCTTTTACGGAAGACTTACGAAGTTTTTGAAACTTCGTAAGTCTATTACCGGTGTTACCACAATTAATGATGTGTGGTATCCCTTTTCATCGACGTATCCTTCTTCATCATCGTATCTTTCTTCATTGTGTCGGTCGACATAGATTTTACAGCTGTTGTATCTTTACCGGTAGTATCGCTGCCGCTGGTGCTTTTAGAGGAACTACAGCCCGTAGTTATTGCGCCGATCATTCCAGCAATCAGCGCAAAAGTTAAAATTTGTTTTTTCATAGGTTTGTATCTCGTTTTTATTTAAGTGTTTATGAATAACACTATCTTTTTCGCTGTTGTTTGTAAAACTTTCGATATTAGAAAAAAAAATTATCTACCTAATATGATCTTGCAAAATAAGTGTCACAGAAAAACGTTGGCTATTTCGGCAGTCAATCAAAAAAATTTACGCTTACTCAACACTATGCCGGGCGTTATCAGTAAAAAAATCCTGATATTTAATGCAACGGGACTGGAACCTTGCACTCCCCTATCCTGTTAATATTAAGAAAATGCATACCATAATAAATGATGAAGTCTTCTTAAAAAAAGGCTTTCATATCTCTACCGACAAAGATCTGCTTGATTTAGACCTGATATATAACTACCTCGATAAAGAATCCTATTGGGCGCAGGGTATTCCCCGTGAACGCGTCGACAGGGCTATCGAAAATTCACTTTGCTTTGGTATTTACAGCGGGCAGGAACAAGCCGGTTTTGCGCGGGTTATAACCGATAAGGCTACATTTGCCTATCTTTGTGATGTTTTTGTATTGACTAAATACAGGCGGCTTGGGCTATCAAAGTGGCTGATACAAACAATCGTTCAATATCCTGAATTACAGGGCCTCAGACGGTGGTCGCTGGCTACTGCGGATGCTCACGGGCTTTACAGGCAGTTTGGATTTATGGAATTATCAAGGCCGAACGTATGGATGGAAATACATAGTCCATACAGGATGGTAAAAAAAGAAGGAGACGAAAAATGAATTTGAAGAAACTGATTTTTGAAGGTGAAGGCGTATCCCTCGATTTTAAAAAAACCATAACAAGCTGCGAGAAAATAGCACGTACAATGGTGGCTTATGCTAATAATAGAGGCGGAAAGCTGCTAATTGGCGTGGCTGATGATGGAAGCATAAAAGGCGTAAAGGCTGAAGATGAAGAACGTTACATGATTACAAGGGCTGCTCATTTTTTTGCCCGGCCTGCGCTCGATCCAGTATTTGAAGAGGTTTATGTCGACGATAAATTAGTGCTGGTTGTAGAAATTGAGCAAAGCAATATGAAACCGCATTATGCACTGGCCGAGGATGGCAAATGGTGGGTTTATGTAAGAGTTAAAGATAAAAGCGTGCTCGCAAGTAAAATTGTGGTTGATGTGCTTAAACGCTCTTCGGATGATGAAGGTGTGTTGATAACCTACTCGAATAATGAAAAAAACCTGCTCGAGCACCTGGATAAAACAGACCGGATCACCATAAAAGAATGCTGCCAGTTGCTGAATATCGGCCGTAAAAAGGCGCAAAAGCTGCTGGTTGATTTAATTTTATCAGGCGTGGTCCGCATAAATACTACCGATAAGGAAGAGTATTATACGGCAGCCTAATTAGAGGCACCACATCTCTATTTGTCTTATGATAACTTTCAATTGAAAGACTCCCCTATCTTTGCACCCGGTCATCATAGAGACTTTGTTACCCGATTGGGAATGAAAACCGGGTCTCTGCGCAACTAATCACCACTTTCTAACAATGTCCCTTTATCATAAATACAAACCGCATTACCGGGATAATCTGAAACTGGCTATACCCGTAGTGATATCACAGGTTGGGCATACGCTTGTTCAGTTTGCTGACAGTGTAATAGTGGGCCATTTCGCCGGAACTGTGAGCCTTGCTGCCGTTGCATTGGCTACAAATATATTTAGCGTTGTTATGGTTATCGGCCTGGGAATTTCATACGGTTCCACACCTTTAATTGCACAATTAAATGGCCGGAGCGATTATGACGAATGTGGCAAATTGCTTTCGAACAGCCTTTTTATAAATATTATTTGTGGTTTGTTGCTATTTGGAATTACGCTAACGGTCGCAATTTTCCTGCTGCCGAATTTGCACCAAACGCCGGAAGTGGTACGCCAGGCTAAGCCGTTTCTGATGTTGCTGGGGCTGTCAGTTATCCCAATGATGATATTCAATACGTTTAAACAATTTGCCGAGGGACTTGGCTTTACCAAACAGGCGATGCTGATATCTGTCTGGGGTAATATCATTAACATCATTTTAGGGATAACATTTGTAAAAGGGCTATTCGGAATCCCTCCTATGGGCGTTAAAGGCGTAGGTTTCAGTACGCTAATAGACCGTACGATCATGGCATTAGCTATGGGTTTTTACGTTTGTAAATCGGCCCGGTTCAAAAAATATTTAAAAAGCTTTATACTGACAAGGATAAGTCGCTCCAGGGGATTGCAAATTTTGCGTATCGGCGCACCGGTTGCATTACAGTATACGTTTGAAATCAGCGCTTTCAGCGGAGCGGCTATTTTAATTGGAACTATCGGCTACCACGAACAGGCAGCCCATCAGGTTGCTATTAACCTGGCATCGATGACCTACATGATGGCCAGCGGGCTTTCCGCCGCGGCTGCCATTAAAACCGGAAATTATTTTGGCGCTAAAGATCATACAGGTTTAAGACAATCGGCCATATCAAGCTATCATATTGTGCTGACTTTTATGTTTACAACAGCCTGCATTTTTACGCTTGGCAACCATCTGCTGCCGTTGATGTATACTACAGATAAGATAGTAATAAACATTGCAGCACAGTTACTTATCATCGCCGCGCTATTCCAGTTGTTTGATGGAACACAGGTTGTAGGTCTCGGTATTCTGCGCGGCATGGGCGACGTCAATATCCCTACAGGAATAACATTTATTGCCTATTGGGTGATCGGTCTGCCAGTAGGTTATTTACTGGGCATGACCCTGAATTTCGGCGTAACCGGTATATGGTATGGTCTTGTATTAGGACTAATGGTTTCAGCAATCCTTTTGTTTTTTCGCTTCCAGTTTGTCAGCAAAAAACACGGAGCATTAGCCATTGGTCGTTAGGTCGCCGGCGGTTTATTCATAACCGTTCTTTATCAGGATCGTGCCTCCTTTTTCGAATTTTATCGAAAGCATTCCACTCTGACTTTCAATTATTTTGGCTCCTTTTTTTGAAGCGATCGCCCATGTTTTAAAAGGTAGCTTAAGTTTAGCCACTCCGTCTTTTTCGGACGTTATCTTTACCTGTGATACCTGTCCGTTTTCCTTTTTTGCACTGACAAGGAATGCGCCCTCGGCCCGCAGCGTACTAAAAGAAATATTTTGCCAGGATGCCGGTACGGCCGGGAAAACGTCGATGAATCCGGCATAACTCTGCAATAGCATTTCTTGCAGGCCAGACGCAAAAGCAAAATTTCCTTCAAGCGTAAACGGACGATAAGTAAATTTCGAATAGCCGGATTTGGTTTGGTCACCGTTTAGGTGAAAGCTGTTTATGGAGCAAAACGCCTTTGCGAAAATATTTAGGTCTTTTGCAGCTCCTTCACCATCCTTTGCTCTGGCTTTGATGCTGGCTAACCAGGAATATGAATAGCCACACCAATAAGCAGGGCCTACGCTATCCAGTAAATGGATCGTGTTTTTTATAATCGACTGTGACTTAGCGCCATCCTCCCATTTTATTAAACCAAGCGGATAGATAGCTATCGCATTGGAAAAGTGCCTATGCGACTGGTTGTAGGCCATCGTTGGCGCAAACATCAGCTCATCATTTTTGGTCAGCGCAAAATCGCCAAATTGGTTATAGATCTTATTCCAGTGATTGGCTTCATTCGATTGACCAAGCTCTCTCGCCAATTCCGAGGCGGCGTGGAATGTAAATTTCATCAGGGATAGGTCGTAATTCGTATTATCAGGAAACCAGGCGCTGATGTCATTGTCGTTAATTTCAGGACTGGAGCTCATGGGCAATTTTCTCTTCCCGTTTTTGTCGATGATGGTAATATTCTCCAGAAATTTAGCTACTTCTCTTATCCACGGATAGGCCCTGCTTTTAAGGAACTCCTTATCCATACTATATCGCCATTGCAGGTAAAAGTGCTGTCCCAGCCATGATGATACGGTTGGTGAAAGCGAATACTGTATCCAGCCACCCATTTCGGTGCCATGGAGCGTTGTTACGCCAGGAACGGCAAGCCCGGGCTTGTTGAAATACATTTTGGTGTATCGCAGGTAGTTTGCTTTATTTGCATCCAGATGATCCAGGTAACCAATACCTTCTTCCAAATGGTTCCCGCTATACGATGGCCAGTAGCTTAATTGCGTATTCAGGTCATGATGATAATCGCCTTTCCAGGGAGGTATGCGGCCATTGTCAGCCGTCCATACAGCTTGTAATGAAACTGGCGGCGCACCTTTGCGGGCTACCGAGCCAAACTTATATTGCTCCAGGTACCATTGTTTTTCAATCAGATCATCCGGTACATGGAGTGACGATTTGCTCCAGAAAGTCTTCCACCATGATTGATGTGAAATATAATCCTTTTCAAAACTCCGTTGCATTGCAGCTGATGTGATTGAATTTGCCGACGGCCGGACCGCGCTATTCTTTTGATGCGAAGAAATACTCCAAATGCCTTCTATCGTGTTGCCTGTCCTTTTCCACCGGACATTCACTTCATACTTAAAACCACCCCATCCCTCCTGTTTGTAAGTTATGCTCCTTCCCGTCCGTGTTATCATGCCCTGTTTATAGCCTAGCTTTGATAAATCATCGCCCACCAATGAATTTACTTCACCTTTCGTAGCCGGCGCCCGGTACAGCGGCGGAATCAATTCAGGTACAAAATCTTTAGGTGCATTTTCAAATCTAAACCAGCCAAAAGGTTTAGTTGCGTGGATATAAGTTCTTAATATTGTGCCGTTTGTCCATTTTACCTCACATACTGCGGTATTGATATCAAGGTGAACAGATTGAACTTTTCCCCACCCTTTGGTATCAAACTCTAAACCCGCTCCCGGTATTTTTGAAGGAGCAGGCTCTGCATCGTAAGGATCATCAAAATACTTTTGAACCTGGCTGTAGTTGGTTTTCTTTTGAACCTGTTCATATACCCACTGGTAGCTGAATTCCTTCCGGTGCAGGCCTTTCATCGGGCGCTCGTCCCAAAGGTCTGCTCTATCGAGCGAGAAGCGGAGATGGTTTTGCTTTTGCCAGATAAGCGCGCCGATAGTGCCATTGCCCAGCGGGATCGCTTCGTCCCAGCGGGTTGCCAAAGTATCGAATTGCAAGTCATGAGATTGTGATTGCGCAAAGCCAGTTGCGGTTTCCAACGCTAAAATCACTAAAAATATAAATTGAATAAACCTTCGCATTAATCTGTAAATCTTTTATTTATACTATATTAACGAACGCAAATCGGTGAAACGGCGAAGTTCTCTTGAGCTCCTTTAAAAGCAAACAACTGCGAAAAATCATTCTCTAATCGGTGAAATTCCCAAAAATCAAAAAAACAGTTCATCAGCAAGTCTGAATGTATTGCAATGTGCCTCAACAATATCTTTAATATCCGGCGAGTAGCCTCCGCCCATGCTCACCTGCACCGGGATCTTGTTGACAATGCATTGTTCAAACACAAAGCGGTCACGGTTTTTGCAGCCTGTTTTAGTAAGTGCCATTTTGCCGAGTTTATCAGATGCCAGTATATCAACCCCGGCAAGATAAAATATAAAATCGGGTTTTTGTTGATTAATTAGGCGCGGCAAAGTTTCTGCAAGTAAGGCCAGGTATTCATCGTCGCCTATACCATCAGGCAAGGCTAAATCCAAATCAGACTTCTCTTTTCTGAACGGGAAATTATTGGCTCCGTGCATCGAGAAGGTCAACACTGCCGGGTTATTTTCGAATATCTGCGCTGTGCCGTTGCCCTGGTGAACATCTAAATCGATAATTAAAATAGAAGATGCTAAGCTTTTATTTAACAAGTAGTTAGCTGCTATAGCCTGGTCGTTCAATAAACAAAAGCCCTCGCCCCAATTCGTACCGGCATGATGGGTTCCACCAGCTACATTAAATGCTATTCCGAACTCCTTTGCATAATGACATCCATCGATAGTTCCCCTGGCTATGCGTACTTCCCGCTCCACCAATCTTGCCGATAAGGGAAAACCCGTCCGGCGCTGCTCTTTCACCGGCAGCGTCAAATCGCGAAGCTGATGCCAGTAATTTTCCTCGTGGGTAAGCAGGATGACCTCCTCTTCCAGTATTCCGGGTGAAAACAGATCTTCGCTGCTTATCAAACCTTCATGTAATAGCTGCTCCGGTATCAACTCATACTTAAGCATCGGGAATCGATGTCCGTTGGGTAAAGGGTGGGCGTAGATGGGGTCGTAAGCTATTCGGAGGTTTGTCATGGGTTAGAGATTAGCGATCATGTTGATTAGAGATTCGCGCATTCTTTTCCTAATCTCGGGCCTCTAATCTTTGATCACGGCTTTAGCTAATATCTGCCCAAACTCAAAAACCTGCGTAAAACTGTTGTAAAGCGGCACCGGGCTTATGCGGATCACGTTTGGTTCACGCCAATCGCCGATAACTCCATTCTCAGTGAGGTAGTTGAATGTGGCTTTTGCATTCTGTTTACACACTATTGAAAGCTGGCAACCGCGGGCTTGCCTATCTTTTGGCGTAATGATCTTGAAAAGCTCATCACTATGAGCGGAATTCACCCCGCCGATCAGGAACTCCAAATAGCCCGTCAGTGCCTCGCTTTTCTTCCGGAGGGGCTCTATGCCTCCCGCCTCCTCAAAAATGTCCAGGGCGGCCTTATGTAAAGCCAGGAGCATTATTGGACTGGTGCTCACCTGCCAGCCCGCGGCGCCTTTGTCAGCTTCGAAGTCGCGCGGCATTAAAAAGCGCCTGTCTTCGCGGTGGCCCCACCAGCCGGCAAAGCGATGAAGAGTTGCATCGTTAAAATATTTTTCGTTCACAAAAATGCCACTGATACCGCCCGGCCCGGAGTTCATGTATTTGTAGGAGCACCAGCAGGCAAAATCAACATCCCAGTCATGAAGCTTTAGTATAACATTACCGGCTGCATGCGCCAAATCAAATCCGGCGAAAGCACCGGCAGCGTGGGTAGCTTTCGTGATGGCCTCCATATCAAAGAATTGACCGGTGTAATAATTGATTCCGCCAAACAGCACCAATGCCAATTCATCTTTATGATTGTCAATAGTTTGAAGGATATCTTCAGTGCGTAATGTATCTTCGCCCTGGCGGGGGTATATCTCGATTATTGCGTCTTTTGGGTCATATCCATGAAAGCTTACCTGGCTGGCTAATGCATATTGGTCGGACGGGAAAGCCCCGCCTTCCATAATGATCTTGTACTTATTTTTCGTTGGTTTATAAAAACTTACAAGTAGCAAGTGAAGATTAACTGTAAGCG
>JBEHXM010000156.1:0-10535 GCA_048498695.1 Bacteroidota bacterium | reverse complement strand
AAGCGTCGCTCTGGTATCTCTACAAACCGCGCGCGCCGACCTAGATAGCTGACGGCCGCAATGGCGTTGGCCGTGGTCTGGGCCGGATCGAGCTTGGCGAACATCTGCATCGCCACATTTTCGTCCGCGGGCGTGCCGCCCAGCGGCGTGAGGAAATCCACCGCCAGCGCGACATAGCCTTCGGTCGCCAGTCGGAGGGCAATGTCCTCGATATGGGGATTGAGGCCACGATTCTGATGCACCACCAGCACGCCGCCATGTTTGCCGCCGCCCGCGGGCGCCGCCAGATAGGCATTCAAAGATCCGGTCGCGGCGGTGAAGTTGACGCGGCTGGTGTGGATGCGTGTGTCATTCTCGGCCACCGTGGCGGCCAGGGCGTAATTGGATTGCAGCAGCGGCAACAGCGCCAGCGCCGCCGTCATCCCGCCCGCCGCCTGGGCCAGCCGGTCCAGGAACAAGCGCCGGTCGAAATGATGGTGCACATAATCGTCGTAGAGATCGATGATCTTCTGGTCCATGGCGATCCTCCGCTTGTTTTCCGGAACTATAAGCCCAAAAGCGGCTCGGTTTGAACTGGCCGGACACGCAATTCTGCCTTTCCACCGCCGGCCCGGCATGCCAGTTTTGTGGCGTGACCATCCTGCACAGCCAAAGCGACAGCACCGGACTGGCCGCCTTGCTCCGGGATGCGCGGAGGGCGGTGGTCTTTACCGGCGCGGGTATTTCCACCGAATCCGGCATTCCCGATTTAAAGAAACCAGGTAATATTTATGCCGATTATACCGCTAATCTCTTCATGAAAGTAAACAAATTGGTAACAGTAAATGCGGGTGTAGAACTAATTAACGACCCGCTTGCGCAGATCCCGGTTACCACTAACGGCGTACAATCGAACCATTCGGTTTTACAGGTGAAACAGATATTTGGTGCGGGTTTGACGTATAAGTTTTAATAAATCTGCCAGTTCAAGCTTAGGCGTTTGAACTGGCACAAGTTTTATTATTTCACTTGCTGGTAGATCAACGGAAATATCTTTTCCAGAAACAAGTTGGATGCTCTGATAGCGGTTGCGTCATTAATACTTTCATTAGTGGAGATCACCGCTTTTTTACCAGGGATTACAAATACAAACTGGCCTCCCCAACCTAATCCGTAAGTAACAGGTGTGCCGTTATAATTATAATGGTACCAGCACAAAGCATAAGTGGAGCCATTGAAGCCCCATGGAGTTTTATAAAATATGGTTGGATTCAATATTTCATTGATCCACTTTTCAGGCACTACGCTCTTGCCGTTAAAATATCCCTTATGGAGCAATAATGAACCTATACTGTTCATATCAGCGGTGGGCATTTGAACACTTAGTAAACCGCAGCCATCATAATAGCCGTCGGCCATCTTACCCCATTTTACATTTTTGATACCAAGCGGCCCGAATAAATATTTTTGAGCGAATTCAAGGGTGCTCATGCCCGTAGCTTTGGCGAGGATGACAGATAATAAATGGCTTGCCGCATTATTATAATGAAATATCTTACCTGGTTCGAATGCCAACGGCTGTTTCAGTGTATAACCAGATGGATTGGGCAGGGTTAAATATTGCCTCAGTCTCGTCAGGTCCTCATGCCACAGGCCCGATGCCTGGTTCATGATCTGCCTGATGGTTATATCCTGTTTGCGTTTATCGGTATCCTGTTTCAGTTGCGAGAAATATTTAACGATCTTCTCATCTATCGAAGTGATATAACCTTTATCAATGGCGATACCTATCAATAACGATATTACACTTTTGGTGAGCGATTGATTATTGTACAGTTCGCTTTCTATTTTGCCGTTAAAATATTGGTTAAAGATGACGTGGTCATTTTGCGATACTACCACTGCATAAAGCTGCTTGTTGTTTTTTACATAAACTGAGGTATCGATGTTTATTTGGGAATAGGCTGTATTTAACAGCAATAGCAGGATGAAAAATGTAAATAAGACTTTCTTCATAAAATGATGTTTTGTTTTAGGCGCAATCTTTCAATGCTTCGTATTAATATATCTGATCTCCTCTGCACCTTGTACAACCTGTCCTTTGACGTTGTGCATATCCGGGCCTTTTACATCATCCAGGATAAAGGCCGGGCGGGAATCATCATCCTGGTAGCTCACCTCCACATCCCTTAATTTGAGGCCGTTTACGTGCCGGATATAAAAACCATAAGCCGGCATAATGCCGAACATGGATGGCTCGGGATAATCTTTTTCCATTTCAGGTACTTGTTTTAGAGCTTTCGCTGTAGTTCCACCACCTTTGTAATAGATACGGATATTGTTTAATTGCAGGTCGCTGATATCATGGCCGGGAATACCGGTGATAACGCATGACTGATCGGCATCAGCATTATAAACACGGATATCGCTGATGGATACCCTTCGCAGTTCGCCCATCGGCGTTCCCTGCGGGCCACGCATACGTGCGCCCAGGCGCAAAAATATAGGGGCCGAAATAATATCACGCATAGTAATATTGCTGATCGTAATATCTTCCAGCAGGCCGCCATCAACAGTTTCCAGTGCCAAACCATGACAGTAGCTGAAAACGCAGTTGGATATGGCGATATTTTTAAAACCGCCGTTTGATTCCGTGCCGAATTTAATACGACCGGTTCTGTAAGCTTGTTTATCCTCTTTTTTGTAGGTGCCATCCAGGAAAGTGCCTTCATCATACGCGCTTACCTGGCAATTGGTAATGGTTACGTTTTCAGTAGCACGTACAAAGCCAAGGGCATAAGTACTTTTGAGACAGATGCCATCATCATAAGGCGAGTTGACACTGCAATTGGATATATGCACATTGCGGCAGCAGTCAATATCCATCCCGTCGCGGTTGGTATCAATTTTCAGGTTGTCGATGGTGAGATTATCAACCCCGGTAGCCAGTATGGCAAACCAGCCGCCATGAAAGAAAGTAACATCACGGATAATGATATTGCGGCAATTGTATAGCACCAATGATTTGTTGGCCTCCTTGCTTCCCTTTTTATAATTCTTTATCAGTCCCTTACCCCAGATAGTGCCTGGGCCAAGTATGGACACATCATGGATGTTCTCGCCCCATAATAGCGCATTATGAAAATGGCTGTGGCCGGAATCCTGGTAAATAGTATTGACTGTTTGTTCTTCCTGGTCGTAAGCCGATCCAGGGTCCTGGTCTGTTGCAATAATGGTTGCGCCCTGGTCGAGGTAAAGAGAGATATTGCTTTTCAGATGAATAGATCCCGACAGGTAATTCCCGGCAGGCAAATAAACCATGCCACCGCCTGCACCGGCTGCCGAATCGATAGCTCTATTGATGGCTTTGGAATCCAGGTTTTTGCCATCGCCTTTGGCCCCGAATGACCGGACATTATAAATGCTCTGTTGTGATAGTTGGGCCTGAGTGGTTGTATGAATAAAAACGACTGAAAAGAACAACAGAACTAAGGTGCGAAGTTTCATAAGTTTACAAGGTTAGCACACGAATATAAAACTAATCATTTACTTTTTTGCAGCGGTTTCCCAGGCAAGGGTAATGGCGTCCTGCAACATATCCCGGCGGACTTTGGAAAGTTCAACAAATGTAGCGCCCTTTAAACCCCATTTGTTGGGAACAGGATAAAATATAGTAGAGTCGAAAGAATGAAATACGGATTGGTCAATAAGTGAAAGTTTTACCATCATCCGGTTTTCGGCAGGCCAAAGGGTGGCGAAAGTGGTTTTCTTTTTGATCTTAAATGCAGGTCGGTCAAAGTGATCATACTCCTCCACATCGGGTAAGGATAACGCAATTTGCCGGGCAGTTTTAATGTCAGTCATGTGGCAATAACGTAATCCTGTTCATCACTATAAATATAAACAGGAAATCAGAAGAATAAAGCTTTTACTTTTTCGCAAATTGATGTATGACCCCGATCAGCGTATCAATATTGAAAGGCTTTTCGATAAAGGCATCAGCATTGCATTTGACGGCGGTTTTTTCAAGGTTAGGCATGGCTGAAATGAGGATCACAGGGATGGTTTTGGTGGCATCATCGCTTTTTAACCGCCGGCAAAACTCACTGCCCCGGGTGGCGGATAATATATCGTCCATCAGGATCACATCCGGCTTTATTTCATCAAGCTCATTTAAAGATGTACCATCTGAGCATGGTATTACTTCATGCCCGTCATCCTTCAAAATATAGTCTAATACTTCTTTTATGTCGGTATTGTCCTCAATAACTAATATTCTCAAGAATTGTAGTTTTAGTTAATTATTTATATTAGTACAATAATAAGAATTTTACATGAAATTTTCGTGAAGCTGATAAACATCCGTGTATTTTTTTATCAACAACCTCCTGCCTGAAAACAAGGGAGTTGTATGGTTGCCAAATTCTGCTGATATTGCAATGTTTATCCTGAAATAAATCTAATTCTGCCATGCCCGAAGATCTGAATGGAAATGTCACTGCAATACTAAAGGATGGTGTGTGTACGATCAGTTTTTATCACCCGGCGCAAAATTCGCTGCCTGCACAGCTTTTAGCGCGGCTTTGCACTGAGATAGATGGGGCAGGAAAGAACCCCGATGCAAGGGTGATCGTGCTAAAAAGTGAAGGTGACCGCACCTTTTGTGCAGGGGCCAGCTTTGACGAATTGGTGCAAATAAAAGATAAAGAAGCAGGAACCGAATTTTTTTCGGGTTTTGCTAACGTGATCAACGCCTGCCGCAGATCGCCCAGGATCATTATTGCGCGTGTGCAGGGTAAAGCCGTTGGTGGCGGGGTTGGGCTTGCTGCCGCTGCCGACTATTGTCTGGCAACCGAAGCAGCAGCAATTAAACTGAGCGAACTGGCTATTGGTATTGGCCCTTTTGTGATATCCCCTGCGGTGATACGTAAAATAGGTTTGCCTGCCTTTTCGCAGCTGACCATCCGTGCGGTTGATTTTCAAACGGCAGCCTGGGCCCTGGAGAAGGGTCTTTATAACGAGGTTTACCCTGATATCAGCAGCCTGGATGCTGCGCTTGATGCACTTACTCAAAAGCTGGCGTCCTATTACCCGGATGCCCTCATTGGCCTGAAACAAATATTATGGGAAAACACCGATAACTGGGACGCACTGCTTGCCGAACGAGCAGCCATTAGCGGCGAACTGGTATTATCTGCATTTACACAGGATGCCTTAAAAAGTTTTTTGACCGGTAAACGGTAATTTTATCCATTTCAGCATCAATACTTAGCATATTATTGTTTCTTTCTACTTATTCCATCCATATTATCCGTTTATTTAATTATAACTTTAATCAGAAATTTTAGTTATAGTAAATTGCAAGTTGAAACCTCGCCGCGTAATTCCCGTTATATTATATATAAGTTAATTTATTCTATTTTATGTATGATCAGCAAAGAAACAGAACGATCATCATTATAAGCACCATCAGCATTGCTGTCGGTATTGTGGTGATGCTTGGCTGGGTATTTAACATCCCGGTTTTGCAGCAGATCGTACCGGGCTTTGTTGCAATGGTGTTTAATACCGCTTTGTGCTTTGTTTTGTTTGGCGGTGCTTTGCTGCTCACCCAATATCAAACCGGTAAATACCAAACCACGGCTTTTTTTATCCTGTCACTCATAAGTACAGCGATCGGAGCAATTACCCTGCTCCAATTTTTGTTTCATTTTAATACCGGGCTTGACGAACTATTTGTAAAAGACAGCCAGACGGTATCAGGCAGCCATCTTTTCCCCGGACGTATGGCTTTCAATGCGGCCATCGATGTTCTCCTTTTGGGATTGGGCCTTGTATTGCTTACAGTTAAGGCCCGTTTTGCTGATATATTGGCCCAGCTCTGTTTTCACGCTGTTACTATTCTTTCGGCCATAGCGCTGATCGGTTATTTATATGGTGTGTCGTTATTCGACTCCCTTTTTTATGTGAGTTCAATGGCCACTCACACAGCTATTCTATTTTTTGTTTTATCAATTGCGGCCTCCCTTTTAAATCCTTCTGTGGGTATTGCTAAGTTGTTTACGGGTAAAAACATTGGGAATCAGCTGGCCAAAAGACTCTTTTTCCTTATGATCATTATGGTTATCCTGTTTGGATCATTAAGGCTGCAAACCCATCAATACGGGTTTACTTTAGCTATTGGGATACCGTTGTTAGCCGTTTGTTTCTTATTGGTGAGCCTGGTCATTTTATGGAATACTGCGATATGGCTAAACAAGATTGACTCGCGGCGTTCAGCCGCAGAAACCGAGGTGAAATTAATAAATGCCGACCTGGAGAAAAGAGTGGAAGAACGTTCGGCCGAATACCAGAAAAGTGAAGAGAAATACCGGTCGTTGATTGAACAAGCGTCAGATGCCATTTATGTATTGGATTTTAAAGGAAGTTTTACTGATGTAAATGACAGTATGTGCAGGATGGTAGGTTATACACGTGAGGAATTATTGCAGATGGAGGTATCCGCTATTGTTGATCCGGAAGAATTGAAAACAGATCCGCTGCCAAAAATCATGCAGAACCCTGAACGTTCTGAGTTTCGCGAAAGGAGGTTTATACATAAAGACCGCCACGTATTCCCGGTTGAGATCAATGTAAAAATGTTTTCGGGCAATATGATATTGGTGATAGCGCGTGATATTTCTGGTCGTAAAAAAATGGAGACTGAACTCAGGGAGGCCGAATTGAAATTCAGGACGATGGCTGAAAAATCAATGGTTGGCGTTTATATTGTCCGGCAGGGGAAGTTTGCATATGTAAACCCACGGTTTGCAAATATTTTTGGGTATGAGCCACAGGAGCTGACCAATACAGTGCCGGTTGAGACAATTATTCATGAAAGTTACCGGCATATTACTACAGAAAATGTACGGAAACGCATTAGCGGCGAAGTAGAAAGCATCCATTATGAGGCAATGGGACTGAAAAAAGATGGCTCAGCTAACTGGGTGGAATTTTACGGCAGCAGGGCCGTCATCGGCAATGAACCTACCATTATTGGGTCAATGATAGATATTACGGAACGTAAAGAGGCAGAAGAGGAGCTGAAGTTATCTGAACAGAAATATAAACTGCTTTTTGACAGCAATCCCCTTCCCTTATGGATGATAGATAAAGAAAACCTGTCTATTATTGCTGTAAATGAAGCAGCGGCAACACTTTATGGCTATACAAAAGACGAGTTGCTGCAAATGGATGTTAAAGCGCTGCGGATAGCAGAAGACAGGGAGTGGCAGTTAGAGGGGTATAGAGAGGTATTGAACAGTTCGACAGACGAGCGTACTGTGAGGCATACCAGGAAAGATGGCAGGATCATGTATGTACACATTATTGCTAACGACATTATTTTTGATGGCAGGGCTGTAAGGCTTTCTTTAACCAATGATATTACTGAAAAGCTGAAAGCCGAAGAATCGCTGCAAAAATCAGAAGCCAACCTGCAAACTATACTTAAAACTACGGATACTGCCTATGCGTTGTTTGATCTGGAACTGAAGGTACTGGCATTTAATCAGAAGGCTATTGAATTTGTACAAGAGCAATACCATCACCTGCCGCAAAAAGGAGACCGGCTTGCAGATTTTTTCCCGGCGGAAAGGCTTCCCCAGTTTTTGGGCTTTGTCAAGGGGGTGTTGAATGGAAACCTCATTAATTACGAAGTGGATTATCCTAAATCCGATGGCTCAGTATGCTGGTATGATGTAAAACTATCGCCCATCACCAGCGACAATAACGAAATATTAGGAATGCTGATGGCGCTGTATGATATAACCGAAAGGAAAGCCGCTGAGCAGAACCTGAAAAATGCTTACGAGCGTATCCAAAGCCATATCAATAGCATCAAACAAATGGCCTGGAAGCAATCGCACCTGGTACGCAGCCCTTTAGCCAATTTGAAAGCATTGGCCGAAATACTAAGGGTGCACCCTGAAGATAAAGAAGCCCTGGAGCACTTCCAAACCGAACTAAACCGGCTGGATGATATCATCCATGAAATGGCTAAAGAAGCTTCGGGACATGGGGATTGAAAAAGCCATGCAAACTGTAAGTGTTGCATGGCTTGATAAAATTTAAGGTTATTTGCAGATCTTTCCGGTAATGGCATCGCCTGCGGCCACTATTACGCCAATAATTACCTTAAGCGCAGGGTTTTTTACTGCTGCTTCAAGCAGTTCAAGTCCTTCTTTTGCAATAGGCCAAATTTCGCAAAGTTTGTTGCCGCCTGCAGTTGCCGAACTTTCCAGGCTAATGTTATTTACGTTAGCCGCAATTTCTTTTGTATTCATGATATTTAAGATTTGAAATAATTTTTTGATATCTCAAATCTCATCACAAAAAGGAAGGGTATTTAAGGTAAAAGGCTCTTTTTTAACAGGGTGTTTTTACGGTATTAAAATGGGTGTAAAAACGGTGATAATGTGATAGTTATTTGAGGAATTTAGTGGAACAAAAACTTAATTAATTTCATTTAAACCCTAACTGTCATGAAAAAATTATTATTAGTAATTGGCGTCGCACTAATAGGTTTACTCTTTTTCTCGTGTAAACAAAATGAAAAAAATAAAACGATGGATAGTCCAAAAGAAAATAAACCGAATCGCGGCATATTACAAGGTAAAAAGGACATAACTTTAAACGGAATAGATGCAATAACAGCACAAACAATGATAACGCATTTTGCAATGAATAGAGATGATGATAAAAAACCACGACTAACATCTGTTTGGTTTAGCAAACAAACTATTCACTCTATCGATAGCTTATTATGCGCTGAAAAAAAGAGTGGAAAAAATACGGACGGTTTACGCATTTATTTTGCAAGCGATCCATCCATTATAAAACCTCAATTAAATTATATAATTGCGTTAGTGTCGACATACACTGACTCTAACACATACCCGAATAACCCTAATCGCAGCACACATCGAGATTATTATGATCATGATGCTATATTTTTGAATTCCACAACCGGAGACATTACTTATGATGGAAAAGATTCTGGGGCTCTTTTATATAGTTCCTCTCCCCCTTGTCCGGTACCAGATAATAACCCATGTTATTTTGCTCCTCAGCATTTTATTACATGCCATGATGCTAATAAATGGGTGCGAAATTATGGAAAAAGCAAAATCAACACTTTTAGCGAGTGGTTTGAGTTAGATTTAATTAACCAATTAGATGCCGGCCTTCAAAATATTGCTAACAATTTAGATGGACTAAGAATTTACCTTGCCAAAGCTGATAATATTAGTACTTATAAAGATCACAAAAATAGACACCTGTTTATTATTGTGCCTACCACAAATAAAAATAAAGTTCACCAGGATTATTATGGATGCATAGAAGTTCATTATATTAACGACAATGGTCAACTATGTCCATATAATTGCAATTGAATATCTTAATAAATAAATCACGAATGAATTAAGGGAAAATAACTATGTCTCTCTATTTTAATTTAAATATTATCGTTGAGATTATCTGCTTTGGGGTTTCATTCTTATGCTTAATAAAAGATCAAAGCCGTGTATGGCGTAGTATGATATTGTATCTCTTTATCACATGTACTACAGAAATATTAGGAACGTATGTATCTGGGCAAAAGCAATCTATTAGCAATCACTGGGTATATAATATTTTTTTAATATGTGAAATAGGTTTCACACTCTTGATGTACGCACGGCTATTAAATGACTATATTAATAGCAAGCCCATTATTTTGGTCGGGCTTGCTTTATTATGTATCGTTTATCTGTTCGAATTGTCAAATCATGGATTTTATACTTATAATTATTATACTTATACAGTAACTTCTGTTCTTTTTGTTTTGTATGGATTATACTATTATTATTTATTGTTGAAAGATGATAATTATGTTAAACTAAAATACTATCCTGAGTTTTGGTGGGTTACTGGCACACTATTTTTTTATTTTGCAGATACTGCCTGCAATTTATTTTACAATAACTTAAAGTCTGTTATGCTATGGAACGGGCATCATTTGACTTATTATATTTTTCGAGTATTGAATATTATTTTATATAGTTGTTGGAGCTACTCGTTTATCTGCAGAAAATGGCTAATAACGACATCAAAGAGCTTATCCTGATTACCACTCTGATTTTTCTGATAGCACCAGCTTTTTTAGTGCTATACATTTTTGTTTACAATGGCCGTAAAAAAAGGCACATTGAAGAAAAATCACTAATGAAGCTAACTTTTGATGCCGAACTGATCAAGACCCAAATGGAGATCCGCGAACAAACCATGCAAACCATTGGGGCCGATCTGCATGATAATATCGGGCAACTATTGAGCCTTACATCTCTCACTTTAAGTTCGGTTGGGTTAGAAGATAAAGATAAAGCGCAGGAGAAAATTGATGCAGCCCTTGACCTTACTTTAAAATCTATCAAGGAAATGCGCTTGCTGGGCAAGTTGCTGCATGGTGAACAATTGATAGGTTTGGGGCTGACGGAAGTGATAAGGCATGAGATCAACTGGATTGAGAAATCGGG
>JBEHXM010000155.1:0-10559 GCA_048498695.1 Bacteroidota bacterium | reverse complement strand
TTTAGTTTCGGGGCTTTAGTTTTAAACTTTTCACTGAATTAATCCGTTACTTTATAGTTGAAAGGATAATTATGCGTGGTTACGGGTTTTCCAAATTTACTTCAAGGCAGATACCCAAAGGCGGGTTTGACGAATTATTAAAGTTGTTCCTTGAATTGCTTAACTACACCGCAGGCGATGCAGGTGAAGCTTTAGCCTGGATGAATGAGCTGGATAAACAATACAACATCACCAATGATGAGTATGGCATGGGTGATTTTATTGATGAGCTGAAGCAAAAAGGCTACCTCAATGAAGATGAAGGAAACGGCGAATTTCGCATCACCGCAAAAACAGAACAGAGTATCCGCCAGTCGGCTTTAGAAGAGATATTCGGCAAGCTGAAAAAATCCGGTAAGGGCAATCACCGTTCGCCTCAATCAGGGCAGGGTGACGAAAAGAATGCTGAGAGGCGCGAGTATGAATTTGGCGACAGCCTTGACCAGATCGACATGACGCAGTCTATCCATAACGCACAGGTCAACCACGGCATCAACGATTTTATGATGACCGAGCGCGACCTGGAAGTGGAAGAAATGGATTACAAAACCCTCACTTCTACCGTGCTGATGATCGACATATCGCATTCCATGATCCTTTATGGTGAAGACCGCATCACCCCGGCAAAAAAAGTGGCGATGGCCCTGGCTGAACTGATCAGAACAAAATACCCGAAAGACACTTTAGATATTGTGGTATTCGGCAACGATGCCTGGCCAATCACTTTGCAGGACCTGCCTTATTTACAGGTTGGCCCCTATCATACCAACACCTACGCAGGGTTGGAGCTGGCGACCGATCTGTTAAGGCGCCGCAAAACGCATAACAAACAAATATTCATGATCACCGATGGTAAGCCTACCTGTTTAAAGGAAGGTACCCGGTATTATAAAAACAGTATCGGGCTTGATCGCAAAGTGGTCAACAAAATGCTGAATATGGCGGCACAATGCAAAAGGCTTAAAATACCCATCACCACCTTTATGATAGCCAAAGACCCCTACCTGCAGCAGTTTGTACGTAAGTTTACCGAAACTAACGGGGGCAAAGCCTTCTACAGCTCGCTGAATGGCCTGGGTGAATATATTTTTGAGGATTATATCCGGAACCGCAGGAGAACTGTGAGGTAGATGTGCAAATATGCGAATGTGCAGATGTGCAAATTAAATTACTAATGACTTAATGACTAATGACAGATATACTAAAGATAAAAACACTCGGCCAGCTTAAGAAAACTGATTACAGGAGCCGGTCGGTGAAAGATGAATTACGCCAGAACCTTATTTCACAATTACAAAAGCACGAAGGCGGATTTGAAGGGATCGTAGGTTTTGAGGACACGGTTATCCCGGATCTGCAAACTGCCATTCTTTCGAGGCATAACATTTTATTGTTAGGGCTCCGTGGACAGGCCAAGACCCGTATTGCCCGGCTGATGGTGAATTTACTGGATGAATATGTGCCGTATATAGAAGGTTCTGAATTATATGATGACCCGCTGAACCCGATTTCGTGGTTCGGTCATAACGAAGTAAATACAAAAGGCGACGATACGCCTATAGCCTGGCTTCACCGTTCTGAACGTTACACAGAAAAACTGGCTACACCGGATGTTACCGTTGCCGACCTGATCGGCGATGTTGACCCGATCAAAGCCGCTACGATGAAGCTGCATTATTCAGATGAGCGGGTGATCCATTTTGGATTGATACCACGTGCTCACAGGGGTATTTTTGTGATCAACGAGCTGCCCGACCTGCAGGCCCGTATACAGGTATCCTTATTTAATATTCTACAGGAAAAAGATATCCAGATTCGTGGGTTCAAATTGCGTCTGCCTTTGGATATTCAATTTGTATTCACCGCAAACCCGGAAGATTATACCAATCGCGGCTCCATCGTAACGCCATTAAAAGATCGTATCGAAAGCCAGATACTGACGCATTACCCTCGCTCGGTTGAGATTTCGCGAAAAATAACACAGCAGGAGGCCCTTTTATCAGCCGAACAAAAAACTGCTATCGAAGCTGATGGGTTGGTAAAAGATCTGGTGGAGCAGATTGCCTTTGAAGCGCGTAACTCCGAATATATTGACAAAAAATCGGGTGTATCTGCAAGGTTAACCATATCAGCTTTTGAAAACCTGGTGAGTAATGCCGAAAGACGTATGATCATTAACGGCGAAAAATCAACGTTTGTACGCATCAGCGATTTCCTGGGCGTGATACCTGCCATTACAGGCAAAATTGAGCTGGTGTATGAAGGAGAACTAGAAGGCCCCGCCAAAGTAGCCAATATGCTGATAGGCAAAGCTGTTAAAACATTGTTACTGCAATTTTTCCCTGATCCTGAAAAGGCTAAAAAAACAAAAGCGCCCAATCCTTATGCCGAGATCATCGGCTGGTTTGGCGATAGCAATACCGTACTGCTGAATGACGACCTGCCTTTTGAAGAATATAAAAAAGCGCTTAATTCGGTTGCCGGGTTAAAGGAACTGGTTAAAAAGTTTCATCCAAAACTGAGCGCAAACCAGCAATTGCTGCTGATGGAATTTGTATTGCACGGCCTTGCCGAGTTTTCGCAACTGAACAAAGGATTTTTAGATAATGGCTTTGCATTTTCTGATATGTTCAACAGCCTGTTCAACCTGGAGCCCGATGAAGACGACCTTGACCTGGATGATGACCGCTACTAATTAGGAATGCCGGAACAAACACTCAAAATACTTTTCATATGCCTCGGCTTACTATTGGCCGACTTTTACCTGATCAAGGGTGTCAGGTTTGCACTTAAGAAGTGGAAATTCTCGCAAACGCGTACTTTTACCAATATCTACTGGTCGGTATCCATCATCCTGATTGCAGGCATATTTATGGGGATATTGATGAAAATGGGGCTTGGTGTAAGGGCAGCTTTTATGCTGCTGTTCTTCCTGCTGCTATTTGCCAAGTTACTGTTTCTTATTTTAATGCTGGCGGATGACCTGCGCAGGTTCATTATCTGGGCAAAACAAAAGAGAAAAAGAGCAGATCAACCGGTAAAACAACCCGGGATAGATGCCATCCCCCGTTCTGAATTCTTGTTAAAAGCCGGGTTACTGGCAGGTTCGGTGCCATTGGCGGCCTTAACTTATGGCACGATCAGCGGCGTTTACGATTACCGCATTAAACACCGTAAGCTTTACCTGCCCAATTTGCCAAAGGCATTTGATGGTATCAGGCTGGGACAAATATCTGATATCCATTCAGGTAGCTTTTATAATAAAAAAGCAGTAGCCGGCGGTGTAGAATTGCTAATGAAAGAAAAACCTGATTTTATTTTCTTTACCGGCGACCTGGTAAACAGCAAAACCGATGAGATGTATGGCTACCAGGATATTTTCAGCAAGGTGAAAGCGCCGCTTGGTGTGTTTTCATCTCTCGGGAACCATGATTACGGCGACTATTGGGGCTGGGACAGCGAAGAAGCCTATACCAAAAACTTTCAGGATATGATCACCACGCATAAAAACCTGGGTTGGGATCTGTTGAGGAACGAAAACCGGAGGTTAAAAGTTGATGGTGAAGAAATAGGCATATTAGGGGTTGAAAATTGGGGATCGCTAACCCGTTTCCAAAAACGCGGCCGGCTTGACCTGGCAGTAAAAAATACCGATGACCTGCCGGTAAAATTGCTGCTCTCGCATGATCCTTCGCATTGGCGTGCTCAGGTGCTGCAATATCCGGATATAGATGTCATGTTTGCAGGGCATACCCACGGCATGCAGTTTGGCATACGGACCCCTAATTTTCAATGGAGCCCTATACAATATATCTATAAAGAATGGGCAGGACTTTACCGCGAAAAAGGGCAGCAATTATATGTAAATGTGGGCTACGGATTTTTAGGTTATCCCGGAAGGGTTGGAATATTGCCGGAGATTACGATATTTGAATTAAAAGCCTCCCCTGATCCGTTGTTACAAAACAGGGCTTAAAAAAGCGGCTTATCATTTTTTCATTTTACTAATGAGGAAACTCCTACAGCCCGCCTTTGATTTCCTGCTGTTTAGCAATGTCTTTATGTCGTTATGTGCGGTCGCCCAGGGACTGCTTACTTTTTACCTGATCGGGTCGAAGCCTGTCTATCCTGTTTTAGGCTTGCTGTTTACTTCAACGCTCGGAATTTATAATTTCAGCATATTAATAAGTAAACCCCTGCATCCCGAAAAATCATCATACCTGCGTGTACGCTGGTTTTTTTCGCATTACAGGCTCATGGTTACCTTTACCATTGTATCCCTGTTTTCGCTGATCCCTTTATTCTTCCTGATATCAACCGCCTCAGAAATATTAATGATCTTCCTGGCCATCCTTTCGTTTGGCTATGGCTTGCCGCTGTTTACCATTGGCGAACAAAAGTTTGGTTTGCGGAACATTCCGGGTTTAAAGTTATTTATGATCGCCCTGGTATGGACCATGAGCTGTGTTTTGCTGCCTGTATTGGAATCACAGGCCATGCATCTGGCAAGTATATCCATGAGGGATACCACCCTACTTATAGCCAAACGATTTTTATTTATTGCAGCGGTTGCGATACCGTTTGATATCCGCGATTTGTTTGAGGACAAACAATCGGGCCTCAAAACCATCGCCGTAGCCTGGGGCGAAAAAAATGCCTACCTTTTTTGCCAGGTGCTGCTTGCAGGGTATATCGTATTGTTATTCCTATTCAGGGATACGGGCTTCAGCACCGATTTTTGGGCGATAACGCTCAGCGTTGTATTGACCGGCTGGCTCATCTTCAAATCCAAATGGGAAAAGGACGAATACTATTATTTCTTTTATCTGGATGGGGTGTTGATACTACAGTATTTATTTGTGGTAGCCTTCGACAAGATAAGCAGCTATTTTTAGCCTGGTATGGCCTCCAATTATGATAACTCCGCCTGGTTTTATGACCGCCTTTCGCGGGTCATTTATGGCAGGGCGCTGATCAGATCGCAGGTATATTTATTGCCGTTTATTCCCGCAGGAGCTGCTATTTTAATTGCCGGCGGGGGTACCGGTTGGATATTAGAAGAGATTGCGAAGATCCATCCATCAGGTTTGAAAATCACCTATGCTGAAATATCTTCAAACATGATGGCGTTATCCCGCAAAAGAAATGCGGGTAATAACGAGGTGACTTTTATTAATCAGCCTGTTGAACAGGTTCAATTGCCCCATCAATTTGATGTGGTGATCACGCCTTTTTTATTCGATAATTTTACAGAACAAACCTTGAAAAATGTATTTGATCATATTCATAGCAGCCTTAAACCAGGCGGAATATGGCTGAATACCGATTTCCGCCTGACCGGCAAATGGTGGCAAAAAATTCTACTTCAGTCTATGATCCTTTTTTTCAGGATCATTTGCAGGATAGAATCAACAAAACTGCCGGATATTGAAGAATGTTTTGAGCAGGGCAGATACGTAATAATCAACCAAAAAACTTTCTTCGGAGAGTTTATTCTTTCATCAGTTTATCAAAAATGAAATGCTCTAATAGTTCCGACTTCCGAAATTATTAACCTTCGTAAACAAACTTGTACCCTATCCCCCTTACGGTTTGCAGATACGTTGGTGAATCCGGGTTATTCTCGATCTTTTTCCTGAGCCTTACGATATGCATATCCAGGGTACGGGTGTTTACATCAGCATTATAGCCCCATACCTCCATCATCAGTTCCTCGCGGTTGATCACTTTGTTCTTGTTCTTCAAAAAGTACAGCAATATCCGGTTCTCTAATATGGTAAGCTCAATTTTACGGCCATCCCTTATCAACAAATGCGTATTGGGATGGTGCTCCATATTGGCGAATTTGTAAGCCTCGGGTTTTTCGCTGTTTAATGAGAACTTGATCTTATTATCGATCAGCGCCACCAGTACATCCATATTAAAGGGCTTGGTGATATAATCAGACACACCAAAATTATAAGCCTCAATCTTATCCACGTCCTGCGCCTTGGCAGTCATCATGATCACCAACTTATCAAAACCCTTTTCTCTTATCGCACTGCATACATCCCCACCCTGCTTACCGGGCAGCATCCAGTCGAGCAGTACGATCAACGGTTGTTCATCCAGTATCATCTTTTCGGCGTCCTCGCCGTTATCGGCTTCCAGCACTTTATAACCTTCAGATTGTAAACGCTCAGCTACCAGGAAACGCAGATTTTCGTCATCTTCAACCAGCGCTATTTTTATTTCTTTTTCCATAATTTTTTGTGATCATTTATTCGGTGTCTTCATAGGGCAATGTTACTATAAATTCCGAGCCTTCATTAATTTTTGAATTAACGGTTATATCACCGTTCATAAAATTAGCCAGTTCTTTACAGAATGCCAAACCAAGCCCCACGCTTCCGTTTTGATTGTATTGATTTTCTATTCTATAAAATTTCTTAAATATATTATCAAGTTCTTCCTTTGCTATACCGATCCCTTTATCCGCGAACGAAAATATGATATTCCACTTATCCAGGCCAATGTGAATATAAAGTTCCCGGTGCTTGGGATTAGAATACTTATAAGCATTTTCTATCAGGTTTTGGAAGATACTGCCTAACAACACCGGATCGGCGTAAAAGTTCCTGATCCTATTAACTTTATAGGTTAGCTTCAGATCCGGGTGCTTTATCCTGAAGGTCTCTATATATCCTTTTACAAACTCGTCAATATCGATCTCTTCTTTTTTTATGCTGATCGACTTATTCTCCAACTGGGTGAACGATAATAATTTGTTCATCAGATCATTCAGCTTATCCGCTTCCTCATCCAGTATTTTGCCGTAATGTTTCCGCTGACGCTCGCTCAGCCCGCTATCCCCTCTGAGGTTAGAACCTGCTATCTTTATAACACTGATGGGTGTTTTAAACTCATGGGTAAAGTTATTGATAAAATCATATTGGAGCTTAAACAGTTTAAGGTTGACACTCAGGTTGCGGTAGATAAGCCAGCCTATTAATACCAGGAAGCCGTAGATGAGCAAAACCATGGCCGCGATAGGCATAAACCTGCGATTGATCTCGGCAGTAAGGTAACTTTTGGGCGAACTGAAATAAAGCTTATAATCCGAAAAACCACCCGGAAAGGCAACCTCGGTAGTTATATAATTAACGTTCTCATTGTCAAGAGGATCATATACTACGGGCTTTATCGAGATATCCCTGTATAATTCAGGGTGGGTGTTTTTTATTTTGAGCGCATACTGGTTCAAAATAAAGGTGAGCATATTTTGCTTGTATACCGAAGCACGGTTGCCGCCTTTCTGTATCTCCCGGTATCTTTTTACTTCCTCGCGCCGGGGGATATTGAGGTAGGTTATTTTTTCGGGCTGGATATCATAAAAGGTCCTGAACTTTTCATCCTGTGTAGGCTCGCGCGAAGTATCAGACAAAGCAACAAAGCCGTTCAGTTTATTGGCCATTGTTGTAAAGTCGTTATAATTCTCCGGGTGTTCTTTTTTTACGGTGATCACCCTTTTTCCTTTGCGCCGATATTCGTATATCGATTTGATCCCGATATCCAGCCCCCTGTTGGCAGCGAAATTACTGCTTATCTGCACATCATAAAATGTAATACGCCTCACAAATGCATAATCCTTAAAAACCGATGTTGAGTATTTTGCTGATGATGCCGAATCAAGGTAGCCCTGGTAAAAAGTGATCTCGGGAATTTTGTTCTGAAAAAAATCGTTGTAAGGCTTAATCGTTTGCTCCAGCACATCTATTTTTTTGGAAGCAAACTCATTTTCCACATAGTTGGAGGTGAGGCCATAAGCAATAAAAAGGGCAACAATAAAGGTTACCGATATCAGTACCAGGAAAGAAATGATCAGTGAAAAATTTTTTCTGTAAACACTCTGTTGCGCTGTCATCACAAACGGGGTTAATGTTTAACCCGCATATTATTATCCAGGAATTTCTCTATTTCGGTATACATTTCCATCCTGTTATGTTCATTCCTGAAAACTTTGCGTTCATTTTGTTTTAAATAATAAGTAACAGGCACATTTTGTTTTTTTAGCTCACGCACAAACTGGTTCAATTCGCTGATGTTGGCACTTTCATCCTTAGCTCCCTGGAACATCAGCAGCGGCGCTTTTATTTTATCAGTATGAAATACGGGGGATATGGCCCTCAATTGTTCAGCATCACCCTCTGGGTTGCCTATCACTTCGTAGGTCATTTGCAGCCGTGGTTTAAAGTAAGGCGGCACATCTTTTATATAAGTAAAAAAATTGATCAACCCGGATTGCACAACAGCGCAATTATATAAGTCCGGGTGAAAAGAAACCCCGTACAAAGCCGAAAAGCCACCAAAACCGGCGCCTAAAATAGCTATCTTTTGGGAGTCTGCTATTTTTTTTGCAATCAGCCACCTTACGCCATCGGTTATATCATCCTGCATTTTACCCCCAACCTGTTTAAAGCCTGCCCTGTAAAATGCCTTGCCATAGCCTGCAGAACCACGGTAATTAACCTGGAATACTGCATAACCCCGGTTGGCCAAAAACTGCACTTCGTCGCTATAGCCCCATACATCCCGGACGCGCCATGGAACATCATGCGGTAAAACCACTACAGGCAGCTTGGTCTTTCTATCCCCTTTTGGTAAGGTGAGGTAGCCATTTATCAATAAGCCGTCCCTGGCTTTAAACGAAATGGGCTGCATGGTGCACAATTCCTCCGGGTTGATGCTTGAATTCCTGGTTCCAATGCTGGTCAGCTTTCCACTGCTGCGCTCAAATAAATAATAAGTACCAGGATTGATATCGGTATAACTAAATACAACAAATTTATTTTCGGCACTATCCCGCCCTACAATACTGATCTGGGTGTTATGCAGTTGTTTGGATAAGGTCCCGTACATGTTTTCGATATCTGCATTCAAAAAATGCTTATGCGGCTTTTCTTCCTCACAATTGACCAGTTCCAGGCGGTGTTTATTTTTAGAATAATCTACCCTGGTAATATCCGCTTTTTCGCAGGCAAAAATTACCTTTTGCTCCTTACCTGTTTCGGCATCGATCTCTACCAATGCCGATTTATCACGATTTACATTTGACAATGCATAGAAGTAATTTTTCTCGCCGGTAAATGCAATTGGCTGCACCCGGTTGATGAAATTATTTTTAATGATAGGCTTAAATGGTGCATTGTCATTTGGGCGGTACAGAATGGTTTCATCTACGCCGTCAGAAGCTTTGACCAGCCTTATCTTGCCATCATCATCCGGGAACCACTCCGTTATGTTCCCGGGGTTCACTAGGTAGGGCTTTAATTCGCCTGTTCTTATATTTAGTTTGTAGATGTCAAAATTAGCCGGATCACGTTTATTCATCCTGATAGTGATCACATCAGGCTCCTGTTTGCTGGGGTTGCTGACTAAGTATATCCGCCCTTTATTCAATGAAACAATTTCGCGTATATTCAAGGTGGGCACATCCAACGCAAACATCTTAAACTCATCAAGCCCGATGATATCCTGACTAATAATTATCTCGTTGTTATACGTCCATGAATAATTACCTACAGAATAATCCTCGAATGAGGTAGCCATTCGCTCCTTTCCGTCTACCAGAGATTTGATGAACAAATTTTGCCTTCCCTTATAAGGCTTCAGGTACGAAACATATTGCCCATCGGGTGATAGCCTGAAAAATATCTTCTCGGAATTTTTAAAAAAATCACTGATAGGTATCTTCCTCACCTCGTTCCGGTTACAGGAAAATATTACAGCAATTAATGAGATAAAAAATACTATTCTTAACCGGTTTAGCATCCTGTATGATTGGTTCAAACCTCTATATTAGGTTAAACTTAGTTAAATTACTTAATGGATACAAAATGTCACCACAATTTTACCGGGGTATTTCGTTATAGTAACAATCATTTTGCCGGGCGATACAATTGGCATTAATTGATTAATTTTGAATTGATGAAGCGAATTGCTGCTATAGTTTTTTTTATCTTCCTGTTTTGCTCCAGGCTTTTAGCGCAGGATAACGACCTGCAATTAGCAAAGCAGTACACCAGCAATGGCGAACTGCAAAAAGCGCTTGATATATATCAGAAGCTGTATAAAAAGGATAATGACACTTATTTCACCTATTATATAAGCGGGCTGCTGGGCCTCAAAAAATTTGAGGAGGCGGAAAGCGTCACCAAAAAAATGCTCCGCAAACATCCCGGCGATTATCAGTACAGTATTGCATTAGGCCGTATTTACACGCAAAAAGGTGAGACCGACAGGGCCAATGCCGTTTATGACGACCTGATCAAAAATCTGCCCGCTGATGCCGGTGAGATATCCAACCTGGCCACCCAGTTTTACCAGGCCGAAAATGTAGATTATGCCATAAAAATATTCCTGCAGGGCCGCAAGCTGCTGAACAATGATAATTTATACTCCTTTGAGCTCATTAACCTGTACCGATATAAAAGGGACAAACCTGCACTAACCGAAGAGTATTTAAATTTCTTACCCTCCAA
>JBEHXM010000154.1:0-10766 GCA_048498695.1 Bacteroidota bacterium | reverse complement strand
GGCACTGACTGTTTACTGGATGGCTGAGGCGATGTTCGAGGTACGTAAATATGGTGAATCGGTGCAGAATTTTGAACGTTTCCTGGACCTGGATGCAGCCAGCGAAACACCGGTTTATAACTATGCCAACTATGGATTAGCCTATGCAGCCTTTGGCGATGAACAATACAGGAAAGCTGCCAATTATTTTGAGAAATTTCTGGCCGGCGGCGAGAAGGACCGCAATACTATTAACGATGCTGTTACCCGTTTAGGTGATAGTTATTTTGTATTAAAAAGCTATGCTAAGGCCCGTGAAAACTACGATCGTATTATTGCTCAACACAGTAAAGGTGAAGATTACGCTTTGTTCCAGCGGGGGATGATACAAGGCTTGCAGGGATCGCCGGACAACAAGATCAGTACATTGACTGACGTATTGAACCAGTTCCCTAATTCAGATTATGCAGATGATGCTTCTTTTGAAATAGCTTATACCTATTTCCTGAAAAACCAGGGAGCTACCGCTAAAACCGACCTGCAGGCGATGATAGAAAAATATCCGCGCAGCAGCTACATACCTCGTGCGCTGGTGACCATGGGCTTGATAGATTATAATGCCGGGAATGAAGACCTTGCTATTGAGTCCTTTAAAAAGGTGATACAGGATTATTCCTCAACTGATGAAGCCAAGCAGGCACTGAGGCAGATACAGAAAATATATACGGATAAGGGTGATGCACAAACCTTTATCGCCTATGCTGCTACCACCCCTATTGCTAATTATTCGGCAGCAGACCAGGAAAGTATTATGTACACGGCTGCAAACAACCTGTTCCTCAGGGGCGACTGGGCTGGGACCATACAGGCGGTAAATGCTTATTATGATAAATTCCCTACCAAACCTATCTATGACAAACAGTCGAGATACATCCGGGGACAAAGTTTGATCAACCTGAAACGCGGCAACGAGGCCATAGCAGATTTCAATGTGATACTGAATGACTGGACAAGCGCTTATACTGAAAAAGCACTGATCAGTATGGCTAACTGGCAGATATCGCAAAAGAAATATAACGAAGCAGTGGTTTACCTGAAGAAACTAGAAACCAACTCGGAATACAAAGCGGACTATTCATTTGCCATCAATAACCTGCTGTTGTGCTATGCACAAATGAAAGCACCGGATGATGCGTTGAAGTATGCCAAACTGGTACGTGAGTATGAGAAGTCCTCACAGGAGGATAAATTCAAAACAGGCTTGTATTCTGGTTTGGCTTATATGCAAAAAGGCGACACCACATCAGCCTTAAAAGAGTTTGAATACACGGTAACTAATACTAAAACTATTGCAGCTGCTGAAGCCAAATACAACGTAGCCAATATTGAGTATCACAAAGGCAGGTACAAATCATCGCAGAAAACCTGTTTTGACCTGGTGAAGGAACTGCCAAATTATGATTATTGGGTAGCAAAAACCTACATCCTGTTAGCTGATAACTATGTGGCTATGCGGGACAATTTCCAGGCAAAGGCAACACTGCAAAGTATTATTGACAATTATAAAGGTGATGATGAAATTTTGTCAACGGCTAAAGATAAGCTGAACAGGCTGAGCGGTAAACCGGGTAAACCTGTTGAGGCGCCGGAAGCAAAACCTGACACTACTAACCAGGCCGTTCCGCAACAGGATAGTACAAAGCAGGATACTACTAAAAGTGACACTACTAAACAATAATTAACAGGATAACAAAGAACATTAGGAAAAGACTAGCAATGATCAGATCAAGATATATATACACGCTGCTTACCTTAGGAATAGTATTTTACTTTGCTCCTGCTAACGCACAAAATAAAACTACTACTGCTAAAAAGAAGGCACCGGCAAAAACTGTTGCTAAACCTGCAGCCAAAAAACCGGCTAAAGCAACCGCTGCAACAGATACAACCCAAAAGAACGACAACCGTTTATCACAGGAGATTATAGTAACCACCAACTATAAACCTGTATTGGCTGATGCAGTAAAGATCCGGCTCAATCCGGACCTGGTGGATAAAACACCGTTTAAGGCTCCCTTAACTTATTTTACATTAGATAAGCGCCTTGAACGCAATACTGATATTCATCAGTTGGAAGCGATGAAAATGCCTGCCGAGCAGGATTCGATACCATTTAATAACTATGCACGCGTTGGTGTGGGTAATTTGAAAACTACTTTTGGTGAGGTTTATATCAATAACGGACAAGACGAGGCTTTGCAGGTTGGCGGTTTTGCCAGGCACCTGGCGCAATCCGGGTCGACCATTTATAAGCAAAACGAGAACCGCGAAGAAGCAGGTATATTTGCCAAAGGTATATTTGCAGACAATACGATCAGCGGCCGTGTCAATTACAACTACAGGGGTGTAAATTTCTACGGGTTTGATCCACAAAATCCACCGACATCCTTTAACCCGGCTAAGCAGCATTTCAGCACAATAAGCGGCGAGGGTGAACTGACGAAAAACTTCAAGGATGTAGAAAATGATTTTACTTATGCTGTAAAAGTGAATGGCTACGCCTGGAATAATGCTATAGATGCATCAGAAAACAACATCGTAGTTAGCGGCTTTTTGAACCAGACTATCAACCAGTTTTATGCCGGTTTGGGTGTATCGCTGGATATGAGCTCACAAAAAGACAGTGCCTATTCCATCAGCAACAACCTGGTACGCCTAAACCCATATTTGAAATTCCAGGGCGATAATTATAAAATTGATGCAGGTCTTAATTTGGTAAGGGGGTTTGGCAATTCAACCAAAGCTTATATTTTCCCTGCTGCCAAGCTGGAATTGCAGGTGATACCTAAGTATGTGCGCCTGTTTGCCGAAGTTAAGGGCGACGTGAATAAATCCTCACTCCGCGATTTTTCAGAAACCAACCCTTTTATAGAGAATAATATCAACATTCAAAACTCAGTTGACCGCCTGGATATTGCAGTTGGCTTAAAAGGGACGATAGCGCCCGGAGTGGGCTTTAAGGCCACCATATTCCGCAACAGTGTGAAAGATATGCCTTTATTTGTGAGTGATTTTACCGCAACGGGCAATAAGTTTGCAGTGATATATGATAACGGCAATGCCCGTATAAGCGGATTGAACGGAGAACTGGATGTAAAGATATCTGATGACCTGGATGTTTTTGGCAGGGCCGAGTTCAGGGATTATAAAATGGCCAGTGAGTTTGAAGCGTGGAACATGCCCAAGTTTAAACTGACCGCCGGTGCAGTGATACATATCACCAATCAACTGAGCATTAATGGAACTTTGTTATACCGCGGCAATACATTTGACAGAACTACCCCGGTTTTGATTACCGGGCCAAATGGGGGATCAACAAGTACTTTCACACTTATACCTATCAAATCGTTTGCTGATCTGAGCGGTGGCGTTGAGTACAAGATAAACAACAGGCTATCCGTATTCGGAAATGTGAACAATATTTTGAATTCAACCAACCACGTGTGGCTGTACTATCCTAATTATGGGTTTAATGTATTTGGCGGTGTCGGAGTTCATTTTTAAGTTGTAAGATGTATCAATTACTATTACTTTTAGCCGGATGGATTTAGGCGTTTATATAGTCGAATTACTGGGATTGCAGGGCGGGGTGAGTGTACCCGGCATAGGGCATTTTGCCCAGACACGCATCAACGGCCATTATAATGAACAGGAGAACAAGTTCTATCCGCCTGCTCACGAGGTAAGTTTTGAGCCGCAATCAAAAGATGATGATGAACTGGCCAGGTATATTTCTAACAAGAAGAATATTTCACTGGCCTCATCAAAGTATTTTATTGATAAATATGTTATCAGCATTAAACAACAGGTTGCGTCAGACAAAGCAGATATTGGGGGAATTGGATACCTGTACACTGATGGTTCAATATTAGCTTTTAAAGCAGGGGACAACATCGCTACAAATGACCCATCATTTTATGGATTTTCGCCTGTTACACATCAACCTGTAGAAAAATCTGCAATAACAGAAGATATTCCGCCGGTTAAAGAAGAGGTGCCTGCTGAAGAGATACCTGTTAAGGATGAGGCCCCTGCGGAAGAAACATCATTTACAGAAGAAATACCCGCTAAATCAGAAGAGCCTGCAGAGGAAGAAGTAAAAGCTGAAGAAATTCCGCAAACCATCATGCCTGCCGATCCGGTCTATGTTGAAGAAACACAGGAAGAGCAAGTGCAGGAATATGAACCAGAAGAGAAAGATCGCCGGAATGTATGGATAGGTTTATTGCTGGTAGCCATTATAGCCCTGCTTGCTCTATTAGGGCTCTATAAATATAAACCGGCCTGGTTTGACCGCGAGGAAAAGCCACAATCATTTGTACCCACAGGCGCAGATACAATTAAAACCGAGAGTGGTGATACGACAAAAAAGGCAGATTCTGCCGTGACAGCTGCAACACCGGCAAATAATGCACCTGTTGATACAATAGGCACTTTACATTATGAAATACTTGGGGGCGCCTTTAAAACGTTATCACAGGCAAATGCTGTGATGAAAAACTATGAAAAATTGGGCTTACAACCCAGAATTATCACCCATACTAAGAAGAATTCATATATAATCACTTTAGGCACCTACTTTGACAAAGAACAAGGCCAAAAAGCTATAGACAGTATTGCAAATAATACTAAGCTCAGAAAAGGACCCGATATTTTATTACAAACATATAACCCAAAGAAAAAATGATGCTATTAGCACAAATAACGGATACGGCGCACAAACTGGTCGACTCTGCAAAAAATTTACCACTCGTACCCGGTCAGGGTGATGAACTACGATTTGGCGACCTGCTTGTAAAAGGTGGGTGGGTAATGGTGCCTATCGGGATTTTAGCGGTGCTGGGCCTGGTGATATTTTTTGAACGCTATTTTACTATACGCAAAGCGGCCAAAGATGAATCGAACCTGATGACACAGGTGCGTACCAGCATTTTAACCGGTAAACTGGAATCGGCTATTGCTATCTGCCGTAACAGTAACTCCCCACTGGGCCGTATGTTGCAAAAGGGCCTTCTACGTATTGGCCGCCCTATAAAAGATATTGAAGGCGCTATCGAGAACGTGGGTAAACTGGAAGTATCCAAGCTCGAAAAAAATATCAGCATATTGGGTATAGTTGCCGGTATAGCTCCAATGTTTGGGTTCCTGGGAACTATTGCAGGGGTTATCAAAATATTTTATGATATATCTAAAACAGATAATATCAGTATGGGCGTTATATCAGGAGGTCTGTATGTAAAAATGGTAACCTCTGCCGCCGGATTGTTTGTAGGTATTGTGGCTTACGTATGTTACCATATATTAATGATGATGGTGGATAAAGTGATATTGAAACTGGAAACGGATGCTATTGAATTTATCGACCTGTTAGAAGAACCAAGCAAATGAACCTGAGAAAAAGACATCAGCGCGTATCGGCTGAGGTGCATACCTCGGCTATGAACGATATTATGTTCTTCCTGCTGCTTTTTTTCCTGATCGCATCAACGGTGACCAACCCAAATGTGATCAAGCTGTTGTTGCCGAAATCTTCATCAGGACAGGCGGTATCAAAAAAGACAATATCGGTAACTATTGATCAGAATTTAAAATATACCGTCAACAACAAGGTTGTTAAGATAGAGGATATGCAAAATACCCTTACAAGTTTTAAAAAGCTGGCATCTGAACTAACCATTGTTTTGTCTGTTGACCGTACAGTGGCTATCCAGAACGTGGTACAGGTGATGGATATAGCGCAAAAATTGAATATAAAACTCGTTCTGGCAACGGAACCGAAAGGATAGTTTTTCAGTTGGCAGTTTGCAGTGGGCAGTTCATAGTTTATGATTTATAAATAACTGCGAATTCAAAATAGCAAACTGCAAACTCAAAACTGCAAACTGAATAAAATGGAATACTACCAGGAAGAAAATAATTACCCCAAAGCATTTTTAGCTACAGGCATTATTATGGCTGTAATGATCGCTTTGTGTTACTTTATCGTATTCAAAAATCCGCCACCACCGGAAATGGGAACAGGCGGCATCCTGGTAAATTATGGGACAACGGATGAAGGCATGGGTTCGGATTATATGAGTACCGAGGAACCTTCTAAAGCGGAGAGGCCAAACCATACGCAACCAACCAAGGTGACCAAGGCCCAGCCTACACCCCAAAAAGCTCAGGAGCAGCAAAGCGATAAAAAAGTGGTTACTCAAAATACGGAAGACGCACCTGAAGTAAAGGCCAACGCTAAAAAGGTAAGTAACGCACCGGCTACGCAACCTGTGGCAAAACCAAGTAAGCCAACTATTAATCAGAATGCCTTATACAAAGGCAAAAGCAATGGCGGCATGGGTACAGGCGATGGCACGACCAATACACCGGGTAACCAGGGAAAGCCCAATGGATCAAACCTCTCAAACAATTATAATGGTACAGGATCGGGAAATGGCGGCTTGAGTATAGATAACAGGAGTTGGGTATCAAGGCCAACGGTAGAAGACAACCATCGCAGCACGGGAAAAATTGTTGTGGAAATCCACGTAGATAAAAACGGCAATGTACTTTCAGCAACCGCAGGCGCAAAAGGCACTACGATAACGGATTATGATCTTTTTAATAAATGTGAAAAGGCGGCAAAGGATGCCAAACTCAATTCATCCGACAACGCCCCGGATACACAGATAGGCTTCGTAACATTTATTTTCAGAGTAAGATAATTGGTTTGCAGATCTCTGTTTGCAGTTTGCACCCTCTAATTGCATAGATTTGCACCTTAAATATCGATTGGCTGCTGCTAACTGTCAATTGATAACTGTCAACTGAAAATGGACTACCAAACCACTCTCAATTATCTCTACAGCCAGTTACCGATGTTTACCCGCGACGGGCCTTCGGCGTTCAAGAAGGATCTGGCCAATACCCTTGAGCTTTGCAAACGGCTGGGCGATCCTCAAACTAAATTTAAAAGTGTACATATAGGGGGTACTAATGGTAAGGGCTCAACCTCGCACATGCTGGCGGCCATCTTACAAACAGCAGGTTATAAAACCGGGCTTTACACCTCGCCGCATCTGCGCGATTTCAGGGAGCGCATCCGTATCAATGGCGAAATGATCAGCGAGGAGCATGTCATTAGCTTTGTAGAACAGCACCGGGCTGATTTTGAAGACATCAAACCTTCTTTTTTTGAAATGACCGTAGGCATGGCTTTCGATGCATTTGCCAGGGAAAAAGTAGATATTGCTGTTATTGAGGTGGGTTTAGGAGGCAGGCTCGATTCGACCAATATTATTACGCCACTGTTGTCAGTGATCACCAATATCGGCTGGGACCATGTAAATATGCTGGGCGACACTTTACAGCTCATAGCAGGCGAAAAAGCCGGTATTATTAAACCCGGCATCCCGGTCATTATAGGCGAATATCAGCCTGAAACTGCGGACGTATTTATCAATAAGGCAAAAGAACAGGAAGCACCAATCAGTTTTGCTTCGGAAGAATGGGAGATTTTGAAGTCTGAAGTCCGAAGTCCGAAGTCCGAAAAAAGGCAAGAATTTTTAGATCTTAAAATATCAAGGCAAAATCTGTCACTCACAACTCACAACTCACAACTTACAACTCACAACTTAAGACTCGATCTCCCCGGCACTTATCAGCTTAAAAATGCGAAAACGGTATTATCGACAGTTGACGGGTTAAGAAAGCAGGGCTTCATTATTACCGATGAACACATCCAAACTGCATTGCGCCAGGTTAAAAAGCTGACCGGGCTGCATGGGCGCTGGGAAACTTTAAGCCATCATCCGCTCACCATTTGCGACACCGGTCACAATCCTGAGGGTATTGCCGAAGTTGTTAAGAATATTGAAGACACGCCTCATGACCATCTGCATTTTGTAATGGGTGTGGTGAATGATAAAGATATCAGCAAAATATTGGCGATGCTGCCGGGGAATGCTACCTATTATTTCTCTAAACCGGATATCCCGCGTGGGTTGGATGCAGAAAGCTTAAGGCTGAAAGCGGAAAGCTTTGGTTTAAATGGCAATACTTATCCTTCTGTAAAAGCTGCATTATCAGCTGCCCAAAGTAACGCAGGTGCGAATGACCTGGTATTTGTGGGAGGCAGTACCTTTGTGGTAGCAGAGATCGTCTGAAATATAATTGAATAAAGACTACGATCCTTTCAAATCCCGCAAATCAAAATTATAGTTGACAATAATTTTACACCCGGTTTTATTAAAAAATATTACTTTTAAGGCTCAACATTAAAGTTTCAGCAATGACCTATCTACCCTCATCAGACAGATACAATAACAAAATGATATACCGCCGCTGCGGCCGCAGTGGTATTAAGTTACCTGCGGTATCGCTGGGCTTATGGCACAACTTCGGCGGTGTGGATGTGATGGAAAATTTCCGGAAGATCCTTCACCTGGCGTTTGACAGCGGTATTACCCATTTCGATCTGGCAAATAATTACGGTCCGCCCCCGGGAACTGCTGAAGAGAATTTTGGTGAGTTGCTGAAAAAGGATTTTAGCGGATACCGTGATGAAATGATCATCTCGAGCAAAGCAGGGTATACCATGTGGGATGGCCCTTATGGCGACTGGGGTTCAAAAAAATACCTGGTATCGAGCCTTGATCAGAGCTTAAAACGAATGAAACTGGACTACGTGGATATTTTCTATCATCACCGTCCCGATCCTGAAACACCGCTGGAGGAAACCATGAGTGCCCTTGACCTGATCGTAAGGCAAGGTAAAGCTTTATACGCCGGTATCTCCAATTATCCAGCTGATGAAGCAGCTCAAGCGATCAGCATATTAAAGAAACTGGGAACCCCATGCCTTATCCATCAGCCTAAATACTCGATGTTTGAACGCTGGGTGGAAGATGGCTTGCTGGATGTACTGGAAAAAGACGGCGTTGGCTGTATACCTTTCTCGCCATTGGCACAAGGCTTACTGACCAATAAATATTTACACGGTATTCCGGAAGATTCTCGTGCGGCAAAATCAAGCGGGTTCCTGCAGGAAAGCCAGGTGACCCCAGAGCGCGTGAACCAGGCCAAACAACTGAATGAAATAGCCAAACAACGCGGACAAACATTAGCACAAATGGCTTTGGCCTGGCTGTTAAAAGATCACCGGGTTACTTCGGTTTTGATCGGTGCAAGCCGGCCTGAGCAATTAGCTGACTCATTGAAATGTTTGGATAATATTAAATTTTCAAAAGAAGAATTAGCCAAGATCGAAACGATCCTGAAATAATATGAATGACATCAATTGGGGCATCATCGGCTGCGGCAATGTGACTGAGAAAAAAAGCGGCCAGGCCTATAATAAAATTCCGAATAGTAAACTGGTGGCAGTAATGCGCCGGAACGCTGAAAAAGCGGCTGATTATGCGGCCCGCCACCATGTAGGCAAATGGTATGATGATGCAGATAAATTATTGAACGATGCAGAAGTAAATGCTGTTTCTATTGCCACACCGCCCGCCTTTCACCTGGAATATGCTATAGCTGCCTTAAAAAAAGGCATGAATGTTTATGTTGAGAAACCGGTTACCCGCAATTCGCAGGAAGCAGAGGACATGGCAGAAGCGGTGAAGCAATATAACGGAAAGCTGACCGTAGCGCATTATCGCAGAGCCCTGCCTATGTTTTTGTACATTAAGGACTTGCTGGCAAAAGGCACTATCGGAGATATACGCACGGTTCAGATCAGGATGTGGAAGAGTATACGTCCCGACCTGATAGCCAACTCGGAAACCAACTGGCGCGTATTGCCTGAATTTGCCGGTGGAGGTTATTTTCATGACCTGGCGCCGCATCAGCTCGACCTGATGCTGTATTATTTTGGCGAACCGGAAAAATATCATGGGTTTTCATTAAATCAATCAGGCGCCTACCCGGCTGACGATCATGTTTGCGGTGAGATATTGTTTAAGAATAAAGTAGTAGTCAACGGCTCGTGGTGCTTTAACGTTGCCGATAGCGAGAACATTGACAGTTGCGAGATCATCGGTACAAAGGGTAAAATCACCTTCCCATTTTTTGGAACTTTTGTGAACTGGAAAAATGACCAGGATGAGCAAACCGTTAATTTTACTCATCCCGAGCATATACAGCAACCAATGATCGAAAAAATCGTAAAATACTTCAAAGGCGAGGGACAAAACCCTTGTCCTATTGAAGAAGCCGTTACTTTAATGAAAGTAATGGATGCGTTTACGACGAAACAATAAATGAATAACCTGACCTTAACATTTCCTGCAATGCCCGAAGGCGCTGATAAAAATATTATTAAGCCGTCTAAACAGTTTAAAAAAAGCACCTATAAAGTGATAGCTGCAATAGTTCTATTCATTGTAGTCTATATTTTATTATTACTATCAACAATTGCAATTGCACTGGCTTTAGGCTGGCTTGGTGTAATAATAATAACAGCCCTTAGTAATTTCCTTGTGTTGATATTGGGCGCAGGTTTTATTCTTTCCGGGTTAATGCTCGTTTTTTTCCTTATCAAATTTATTTTCACTAAAGGTCAGCAAAGAATAAAAGGGTATGAAATCAAAGAATTAGAACAGCCTGAATTATTTGCATTTATCAAAAAAGTAGCGAAAGAAGTAGGAACATCGTCTCCCAAACACGTTTACCTTACAAATGATGTAAACGCAAGTGCATCTTTTCAACCTACTTTTTTTAGCCTGTTTTTGCCCATCAGAAAAGAC
>JBEHXM010000153.1:0-10966 GCA_048498695.1 Bacteroidota bacterium | reverse complement strand
TCCGTGTCAAATACCACCGCCATGTGGGTTGGCTTTTCTTTTTTAAGTACATCCAGCAGGGTATTGGTAAAACCCATCACCGCCGAAGTATTGAGACCGCCCGAGGTAAAACGCGGACTTTTACTCAAAGCAAAATGCGCCCGGTAAATAAGGGCCATACCATCCAAAAGAAATAGTTTTTTCATGATAATTTATACTAATTGCACGAATTTATTCGAATCACACGAACTTCGGTATGACGCTTAATTGCAACGGTTATTGCAAAATTAGAATTATTAACGGGATAGTATAATCAGCGGAATTCAAAAAGTGCAATGCGTAATCATTACTATTTTCAATTCGTGAAATTCGTTCCAATTCGTGAAAAATAAGTGCTTTTTTATTTAAATGAACAACCATCAATATGATCGTTCACCATGCCTGTGGCCTGCATGTGGGCATAGCAGATAGTGGTACCGAAAAACTTAAAACCCCGTTTTTTCATGTCCTTGCTGATAGCATCTGATATTGGTGTGCTTGCGGGTATGCTATTAGAATGATTGATGATAGGCTTGCCATCGGGCATAAAACTGTAAAGGTATTTGTCAAACGAACCCAACTCCTTTTGCACCTCGATAAACAATTTGGCATTATTAATAGCGGCCAGTATTTTCAAACGGTTTCGGATGATGCCGGCATCCTGCATCAGTCTTTCCACGTCTTTATCGGTAAAAGCCGCCACCTTATACACATCAAAGTCAGCGAAAGCCTTGCGATAGCCATCGCGCCTGCGCAAAATAGTGATCCAGCTTAAACCGGCCTGCGCCGATTCCAATATCAGGAACTCGAACAGTTTTTTATCATCGTGGGTTACTTTACCCCATTCTTCATCATGATATTTTATGTATAGTTCGTCTGTTCCGGGCCAGGAACAGCGCTTTAAGTTAGTTGGCAGTTTTGAGTTCGCAGTTGGCATATCTTTATTTATTATTTAGCTAAATTAGTTTTTTTGAACTGCAAACTGCTACTGCCCACTGCCAACTGAATTCAATTCGTCCCAGTACTCCACAGCCCTGCGATAATGCGGTATCACTATCGATCCGCCCACCAGGTTAGCGATCATAAATACTTCGTTCATTTCATCGTGATTTACTCCGGCCTCGTGGCATTTGCCTAAGTGATACTTGATGCAATCGTCGCAACGTAATACCATGGAAGCTACCAGGCCAAGCATTTCTTTGGTCTTTACATCCAATGCACCATCGGCATAAGTAGTGGTATCCAGCGCGAAAAAACGCTTGATATTGGTATTGGCCGATTCCATTATCCTGTCGTTCATTCTGGTGCGATAGGCGTTGAAACCTTCTTCTAATTTTCCCATTTTATGTTTTATAAAATTATTATCTGTTAACTATCTTTCAGTTTATTTCGTAAAAAAGATTAATTTTCTGACCTAAACCTTGATACATGAAACACCTCTGCATTTTATTATTGTTATTTTTTCTTAGCGCAACAGTTTCAGCACAAAGCAACTACCAACCCGGCTATGTGATCAATTTTAAAAATGACACATTAAAAGGCTTTATTGATTATAAAGGCTGGGGAAATAATCCTGAAACAATCTATTTCAAAAGTACTTTAAATGAAACAAAGCCTCAAAATATTTCAACTGACAATGCTAAAGGTTTTGCAATAATTGGAGTGGAGGATTACGAAAAATTTATATTTATAAGAAGCAATTCTGTAACTGATATTAATAGATTACAGGTTGGAATTGATACTACTCATACTTTAGACACGGCTTTTCTGAAAAGGATCAGCACAGGAAAAAACGTTACTCTTTTTAGTTTTACCGATAAGAATAAAACGCGCTTTTACACAAAAAGTAATATAGATAGTCAACCGCAGGAACTTGATTTTTATATTTATTACCCGATGGTTAATAACACGACCGCAGAAACGATGTATACCTTCAGGATGCAATTAAAAGAAATAGCAAGCACTTATGATGTAACTGATCCAAAATTGGCCGTTAAAATAAAAAATGCTTATTACCGGGAAAATGATATAAAGGCAATTGTCGACCTGATAAATGGTAAATCAAACCGCACATACAAAAAATCTGATTTGCCGGGCACCAGGTATTTTATAGGTGCAGCCGCCAGTTTTGGTAAATTGGAGACAGGAGGAGGACCAACTTTCTTTCCCGACGGAACAAATGCCAACAGCAAGTCTGCCGCTTTTACCGGAGGCTTTGACATTATTCTAAATAAATATACAAGGAGATTTATTTTCAGAACAGAGTTGGAATTAAGTAATGGGCATTATAGCATACCAGCCACATCTTTAAATAATTTGGGGACTTTCGCGAGTTTTGATTTTAAACAATATACAGCTGCCATTGTGCCTCAATTTATTTTCAACGCCTATTCAGCAAATAATTTTAAAATATTTATTGATGCTGGTGTTTCCATTAATATCTCTTCTTATAATAAATATACCTACACCGTCAATTTCGTTAACGGATCGGTTGACAAGAAGCCAAATTACCCTGATTTTGAAAAGTTTTGGGCTGCAGTTTCGGTTAAAGCAGGCTTTCTGGTTATTAAACACATAGAGTTGTATGTGTCACATGGTTTTCCTTCGTCAATAACTCAAAGCAATACTGCTACGGCCAGGATCGGTTATTTGCAAACCGGAGTAAATTATTTATTCTGAAGAATGTTATCTTCATAAATTAATTTTTGTGTTTATGGAAAGTATCTCACCCAATATTTTTACGCATAATATGGCTGAAACCATTGCATTATATAAGGTGCTTGGTTTTAATATAACCATGTCGGTACCCGAAAGCGGGGACGACCTGGTTTGGGCCATGATGGTTAATGGCAGTGTTATTGTTATGTTCCAGACCTATGAAAGCCTGGAGAATGATCTTCCTGAGATCAGTCGTAAAGACGGTGGTTCGCTTTTACTTTATATCAACCTAAAGAATATCCGGGAGTTTTTTGAGTCGATAAAAGATAAGGTAAAAGTGCTTAAGGGCCTGGAGAAAACCTTTTATGGCGCTACCGAATTCTCCATACTGGATAATAATAACTATGTGCTCACCTTCGCCGAACACGAATGATACAATTCGAACGCGCTAACCACATTAATATTTGTGTACCACCTGAAAGACTGGAAGAGGCCCGGCAATTTTATTCGGAGGTGATCGGCTTAAAACAGATCCCCCGGCCCGATCATGTGTTTCCAACTCCGGGCTACTGGTTTGATATCGGTGATATTCAGTTCCATATCGGGATTGAGCCGGTAAAACCGCAGTCTAACAGGCATATCGCTTTTGAGGTGGCAGATATAGCCGCAGCAAGAGATCACCTGAAAAAACATCATGTTGAAGTATTGGTGGAAGATGTGGTACCCGGGTGGGACCGTTTTTCGTTTATTGATCCGTTTGGAAACAGGATGGAATTGCTGAAGGTTATTGAATAAGGAAAGTCTTTATGTAAACGTGGCGAAATATATAATATTTACTATATTTTTTTGGATATTAGTAATAGGTATCCCGATAATGTTATGCTGGTTAGCTTATCGTTTCCTAAGCAGAAAAGGGTATCATAAAATAGCATTAATTATATCGCTATTGATTTTAATAGGCTTTATTGTTCTATATAATTTTATCCAACTCGGATAATCACATTGCCAATTCCACAGCCGGGTCCCAGAATACTTTCTTAAAATCAATCACTTTATCATCTTTTACCTTTACGCCTTCTGATGCGAGCATTTGCTCCATACGGTCGCCACCGAAATGGAATTTACCAGTGAGTAAGCCTGCACTGTTAACTACCCGGTGTGCAGGTACCGGTGGATTAGCTGTACCGCAGGCTTGCATGGCATATCCTACCATACGCGATGAGCCTTTGGTGCCCAGGTAATTGGCGATAGCACCATAAGAGGTTACCCGGCCCGGTGGGATGAGCCGCACTACCTGGTATACCATATCGTAAAAATTCAGATCGGGCATGGTTTATTTAAATGAGAACTTAAGATAGTTGATATTCTTGTTATCCTGCAAATATTTCTTCTCGTAATAGGTCTTGATCGATAATACCTCATCCGCAAATTCAGAATGGTAGAGGTCTTCGGTTTTGATATGCAGCTTAAGGTCAAGTTCGGTTATTTTTTCTGCTGTATAAGCATGCAAACCGTCATTATCAGTTTTCAGATTAACACAGCCGCCTGGCTTTAAGAACTGTTTGTATTTATTGAGAAAGCGGGGTGAGGTCAACCTCTTTTTTTCGCGACTGATCTGTGGCTGAGGATCAGGGAAGGTGATCCAGATCTCATCTACTTCGCCATCGCCAAAATAATCAAGGATGGTTTCTATCTGGATACGTAAAAAGCCTACATTGTTTACGCCATCTTCCAATGCGGTTTTTGCACCGCGCCATATGCGGTTGCCTTTATAATCAATACCAATAAAGTTTTTTTGAGGGAATAGGCGGCCCAGGTTGACGGTGTATTCGCCTTTTCCGCAGGCCAGCTCCAATACTACCGGGTTATTATTTTTGAAGAAATCCTTTGCCCAATTACCTTTAAAAGGCTTCCCTGCATCTAATTGTATTACATTGCTAAAGGTGTCTACTTCGGCGAAACGTCTTAATTTATCTTTTCCCACTTATAAAAATTAGCAGGCAAAAATAAGGATTTTAAATAAGTGGTGATCAGGAAGCTTCGCTTTCTGGAGGGATACCGTAATCTACCGGTTTCTTTTTATCAAAAATTGATTTTACTTTATCCCAGGCACCGGTTACTACATTCTCATTAACCAAATGTGACGCTTTTTGGGAAAGGAAACCAACCAGGGTTTTAATGAGAAAGTTGGAGTTACGGAAAATGGTTTTGTTGAGGGTCAACGGTAATACTATTCTTGATAACAGGCCAAAAATATCCTGATTAAAAAATCCCCCCTTTCCTTCAGGTGATTTTGGGAAGATGGAAACTATAGTATGAAATAATGCTGAAGGCGTACTGAAGCGGGCTTTTATAGCAATACTTTGCTCCTCCTCAACCATTTTTAGGCGCGCTATTTCTGCTTTAAGTTCGCTTGCGTTATTTATAGATATATCCATCGGTATTATTTGAACAGTTTATTGATGAATAAGTTTATTAAAGGTTTCTGTAACTTATCCTTGGCGAGTATCAGTATGATCGCAATCAGTAAATATAATAAGGCCGTGCAGCCAAAACCTCCCCAATAAGAATGCAACAGCTGTGATAAATAAAAGGCTAAAGTGAAACTGAGGAAGAGAAATGTAAGCACGAAGCTGATGGCGATTATAACATCAACAACCAAACTTGCTGCTATTGAGCTGCTGCGGTCGATAGCTTCATATTTTGCCAGTTTGATACGCGTTTCGGCATATTCTTTTAACTGGTCAATAATTGGCGGCAATTTTTCCTTCTGATCTTCCATAGGCTTGTTAAAATCCCGGATAATTGCTTATCCGGGATGTATTCAAATTCATGCGTGTTCCAGGTCGTCCTGGTATTCATCTTCAGCAGAGCTTATCTTACTTTTAATATTGTCTACAACTTTATCTTTTAAACCTACCAGGTTATCAATTTCTGTTGCAGCTGTCTCTCTTATAGATTCTCCCAATTTCTTTAATGATTCGGTAAGCTTGTCACGTGTTTCATTACCTTTTTCGGGCGCAAATAATATTCCTAACGCTGCTCCTGCCGCTAGCCCTGCAAGCAATGCAACTACTACCTTTGAGTTATCATTCATAATATTATAATTTTAAAGTTGAACTTTTGTTTCATTAACGGTTAAATATCCTGCCAATTATTTTTAAAACGACTTTTTGTCATTCGTTTATTAAAAATATTAACCCTGATAATATCGTGATTTACTTTGGCCTTAACAAAAAATATTAATCAAGAGTTTAATTATCCGGCCCGGTCCTTATCCGCTCCAGGCGTTCGGCAGCCATCCTGTTGGTTTCATATATCTCAAGCAATAATAAAAAATAGGATAACAATAACGGCCCGAAAACCAACCCCAATATGCCAAAAAGCGGTAATCCGATAAACACACCGATAACGGAAATAATAGGGTGCGTATTGCCTACCCGTTTATTAATGACCATCCTTAGCACATTATCTACATTACCTATAAATAACAAGCCATAGGCCAGTAAAAAAATACCTTTTAGTGTATGGTCTGTTGCAAATAATATAATACTTGCCGGTATGCATAACGTTGGCGCACCTACTACCGGTAAAAAGGAAATAAAACAACCAATAATGCCCCAGAATATCGCATCAGGTATGCCAAACGCATAAAAGCCCAATGCCAATAAGGTGCCCTGAGTAATGGCTATGAGCCCCTGCCCCAATACATTGGAGTAGGTTGAGTTACGCAATGTGATGGCAAATTTTAGGGCATGCTGTTCCCGAAATGGAGCGTATTTTAACAGCCCGGCTTCAAAGTCCTTCATTTGCACAAGCATAAAGTACAATAGGAAATAAAGCCCCAGCAGGGTTAAAACAATATTTACCGCACTGCTGATGATGGAAGGGAAAAGCTCAGTAACATACCCACCCAATTTTTGCAGACTGGTTTCGGCTAATTTGGGCTGATTTAAGTGAGCGGCTGCAAAAGCATCAACCTTTGATGCCCATTCCTGTATGGGCAGGTTAGCACTGTTGATACTGCCGATCTTATTGATCACCATAATACTTAACGAAAGAAAGGGGATAACAATGACGATAAGCGATCCGAAAATGATCAGCAGCGCCACCAGTGTTTTGTTCCAGTGTTTTTTAACTGTAAGGTAAAGAAACAGCGGCCTGAAAATGGTAAACAGCACGATAGCGCCTAATATGGAACTGAATAAACCGCTTAAGGCATAAACTAAAAAACAACCCAGTATTATAATACTGACCAATATGATATTGTTACGCTGTTTATAGTTGAAAATCGACATCGGGGAACTATTGCAATAAGTATTAATATAAACAAAAAAGCGCCAAAAAGTTTTAGCGCCGGTGTATTATTTTATATTATTTACACGGTGTTAATCCAGGTCGTTAAGCAGCACATTGATCTTTTCGCAGCTCATGGCAATGGTAGTGATCAAAAATTCGCTGTCAGATCCCGCATCATCCGGTATTTCGTACTTCAATTGTTCAACAGCGAGGTTAATGTTTGAAAGCTGGTTCCTGATATCATGCCTTAATCTGCGTGTTTTGTTTTCTTTTGGCTCTTCGCCGGTTGTGAATGGGTCTTGCATGTTTTTATTTACCCAGGTTAATGGCTTTCATTTTATTATAAAGCGTTTTCCTGTCGATATTCAATATTTCAGCAGCTTTAGTTTTATTAAAGTTTACTTCCCTCAATACTTTCAAAATCGTATCGTATTCCGCCTCCTGGGCTGCATTTTTCAGGTCGTTCCTGTTTTCTTTTACCGCTGCCGGTTCTGGCGCATACACAGGCGCTTCAAATGCAGGTATCCTGTAGTTTGATATTTCCAATGGCAGCGCCTTCATTTGTACTACGTCGCCTTCGGTGATCAGGGTTGCCCTGCGTACCACATTTTTCAGTTCGCGTATATTACCTGCCCAGCGGTAATTCATAAAACATTCAACTACCTCGGGCGAGAATGAAGTTACATTACGCCCCAACTCCTGGTTGGCCATATTTAAAAAATGCTCGGCCAGCAGCATAATATCGGTGCCCAGTTCGCGAAGCGCAGGCATATAAATGGTAAACTCATTAAAGCGGTGGTACAGGTCCTCCCTGAAACGGCCTTTCATAATACCATCCTGCAGGTTCTCATTAGTCGCTATAATAATGCGCACATCCAGATCTATTTCCTTTGTACTGCCTATCCTTTTTACTTTACGTTCCTGTACGGTCCTTAACAACGCTGCCTGTATATCATATGATAGGTTTCCAACTTCGTCCAAAAACAGGGTGCCGCCGTTAGCCATTTCAAAGTGGCCTATTTTAGTATATAAAGCGCCCGTGAAGGAGCCTTTTTCATGACCAAAAAATTCACTTGCTGCCAGCTCTTTGGTAAGCGATCCGCAATCCATTGCAATGAATGGCATATTGTGGCGCTGACTGTTGAGGTGTATATTTTTTGCCGCCGACTCTTTACCGGTACCGCTTTCGCCCAAAATAATTACGCTGTAATTGGTTGGCGCTACCAGCTCGATCTGGCGCAGCAGTTCTTTTGAAGCCTTGCTGGTACCTACCACAAATTCAGTATTAGGCATCTGCCGTTTGGTCTCTTTGCCATTGGTTGGCCTTGTTACCGTGACAGGTTCCTGGACGTCGGTTAGCGCATTATGTGTTTCAAAAGCTTTGTTGATGGTATTTAATATCTCATCGGGATAAAGCGGCTTGGTGATGTAATCATATGCGCCCATTTTTATCAGCTCAACTGCCATCTTAATATCCGAATAGCCGGTAATGATAATTACACCGGTTTTAGGGTATTGCAGCTTAATATTCTTGAGCATCTCGCGCCCATCAGTATCTTCTAAACGGAAATCGCATAAAACAAGGTCAAAAGAGCCATTTTTAAGAAATTCCATACCACTGGTACCAGTAGCGGCGGTGGTAACGTCAAAACCGTTCCGAGTTAAAAACTTGGATAATAATAATGCAACATTAACTTCATCATCAATGATGAGTATTTTCTTCATAACTGGAATTTACTTTTGACAGGTAAACGTATTTATGCAACGTCAAGTTACAAACAAATTTGCTAATTTTTTTGTGTCTAATTTAATTATTAGGTTAATTATTAAAATTTTTAACTAAAAAAAGACGAAAGGCGCCAACAGCACCTCTCGTCTTTTTTAGTTATGTAAGTAAAAAGTTACTTAGTGTCAAAAGCATACGCTACACGCAGGCCAAAGAAGTTAACCTTGCTGTTATCAACAGCGCTGTTAAATTTGGTACTTGCTTCATAACGGATACCGGCATCGATATAACTTTTACCACCTAAAGCAAACTGGTAACCGATTTGCGGAGCATAAACAAAAGCGGCGCTTTTATCATCGTTCAGGTCTGATTTGTTTAGTAAAAACGCGGCACCTGCTTCTCCCTGCACATAGAAATTGCTGATAGGGAAGAATTTTAAACCTGCCTTAACGGGTAACAATTGAATATTGGTTGCATCCAGGTTGGTTCCATTAATATTGTTTTTACCAAAGATGTTGTTGTAACCGGCATTAACCGTTACGAATAACTGGTGCGGGATAACCGGGATGTCGGCTTGTACCGAACCGCCGAGGTTAAAGTTATAGGCATCGGATAATTTTCCTGTCGGGATACCGGCATCAACGCCAACGCTTAGGACCACTCCGTTTGAGGTAGTTGTTTTGGATGAAGATGGGGTAGAGGTTTGTGCTTTTGCGCCCAATGCAAATCCGGCAAAAGCTACAACAAGGGCTGAAATTTTTAATGTACTTTTCATGTTATTATGTATTAAATTGTGTAAGTGTTTTGTTAAACACGAAGCAAAGTAACACACGAAAAATAACACGCAGTTTCATCCCAATGTCACGATTATTCAATCGTTTGATTAACAGATAATTAATTTTGACCGATTTGCCTATTCGGTCAGTTTTGTGTCAGAAAAGTGCTTATTTAGTGTCAAAATTGGGTTTTCGCTTCTCGAGGAAGGCAGCGACGCCCTCTTTAAAATCAGCAGTATCAAAGGATTTAGCGAACCCGGCTATCTCTTTTTCATAACCGTCAACCCCGGTTTGCTGCGATGCATTTACAGCGGCAATGGCGGTTTCAACTGCCAGTGGCGAGCGTGATAAAATACGGTTCATGATCTCTTCGGCCTTGGGCAATAATTCATCCTGGCTTACTACATGGTTGACCAATCCAATACTCAAAGCTTCCTGTGCGCTGATCATATCTGCCGTGAGGATGATCTCCATCGCTTTGCCTTTGCCAACCAGGTTGGTTAATCGTTGTGTACCACCGTAGCCGGGAATCAGTCCCAGGCTCACTTCGGGCAGACCCATTTTTGCATTATCTGATGCGATGCGGATATGGCAAGCCAGCGCCAGTTCCAATCCTCCGCCCAAAGCAAAGCCATTAATAGCGGCAATAACCGGTTTTTTGCCGTTCTCTATCTGGTTAAACACCAGCCTATGCCCGTTGCGTGCCAGCTGTTCGCCTTTAGCCGAATCGAAAGAAGCAAATTCTGCAATATCCGCTCCTGCTACAAAAGCTTTTTGCCCGGCACCGCTAATGATGATGCCCCCCACTCTGTCATTATTAAAAGCATCATAGATGGCGGTATGCAGTTCGGCAAGGGTTTCCTTGTTCAGGGCATTCAGCTTGCTTTCGCGGTTGATAATGATATGCTGGATGCGGCCGTTGTAATCGATGAGCAAATTTTGAAACATGGCAAATGGTATTAAAAATTTCGATGCAAGTGCACCCATTCGGTGATGTACTGAACAATATCCTTAGTGTTTGTTCCCGGAGGGAAGAGCTCGCCTACGCCCATCTTTTTTAGTTCCTGCATATCACTTTCGGGAATTATGCCGCCACCTGTCACCAGCACATCGTCCATCTGTTTGTCTTTGATCAGGTTGATGATCTTTGGGAAAACGGTCATGTGCGCACCTGACAGAATAGAGATCCCTATAGCGTCCACATCCTCCTGCAAGGCGGTATTCACCACCATCTCGGGCGTTTGGCGCAGACCGGTATAGATCACCTCCATACCTGCATCGCGCAGCGAGGTAGCAATGATACGTGCACCACGATCATGCCCGTCGAGGCCCACTTTGGCAACTAAAACACGGATAGGGCGGTTAAAGGTATTACTCATGTAAAACCGTATTGGTTGGTGTAAAAGTAAAAAGAAAATGGAGAATCGTTTGTCCTAAATTTTTACCCACTCTGTCATCGCTACGCTCGACATCTCTCCCTGAATTCAGG
>JBEHXM010000152.1:0-11188 GCA_048498695.1 Bacteroidota bacterium | reverse complement strand
CGATTGGTCGTGTTCCGGCGCTTCCGGGTCGCGGCGCTCGGTACAAAACAGGCCGTATATCCAGCCATCTTCATGCTTCGTTACACGTATATCATATACATTGGTATCCGGCTCATCCGTTTCCGGCAGATTGATCGGGTAATCCCAAAAAGTGAAATTATCGATACCATTAGGGCTTTCGGCTACTGCAAAAAACGATTTACGGTCCAGCCCCTCCACCCTCGCCACCAGCAAATATTTGCCGTTCCATTTAATGGCGCCTGCATTAAAAGCTGCGTTAATACCAAAACGTTCCATCAGGTAAGGGTTGGTTTGCGGGTTAAGATCATAGCGCCAAAAAACCGGGGCATGGGCTGCAGTTAACACGGGGTGTTGGTAACGGTCATAGATGCCATTACCTGTTTCCTGTTTTTTATTGGATTGGGTTATCAGTCGCTGGTAATTGTCCTGCAATTGGTTTAGCCGTTTACTGAATTCAGTAGTCATATGTTTTTCAATAATCTTTTAATTTATTCCACCAGGTTCTTTTTAATATGCTCACGATCACGGCCAGAATAATTACAGTGACCAATAGCGGTATTTTCTGTTTTAATACCAGGTACATCGGCAGTATGGTCAAACAGCATTGTGCCATAGTACCGATCACCACGTTGAACATATTGAGCTTAAAATTTTTATTAGGCCGAAAAGACGGGTCATCTGTTAAAACCGCTTCCTTTACCGGTTCCCAGAAACCCCAGGGGCGTACATTGGAATAGAATGATTTTAATACCGCCATATCTGTCGGTTCAGAAGCATAAGAGCCTATAATTGAGCCCGCCAGTGATAACGCGAAAAGCAACGGGAACCAATACAACAACTGGCCGTCGGGGATCAGGAGCGAGAATACCATTGCGGTTATGATACCTGTAAGCATTCCCCAGAAAAATCCATTGGCATTAAAGCGCCACCAATGCCATTTTAATACGTTAGAGGCAATGTAGCCGCCGTATAACGCCGACACGATCCACTGCAAAACACTGTTGATATCCTTCACAAAGAATCCGAGGATGACCCCTGTTGCTACCACGACCACACCAACAATATAATTCATGCCAATGATCTTGCGCGTGGAAGCCTGCGGGTTGATGTATTTGATATAGATATCATTCACGATATAGGCCTGTGCTGCATTCATCGTTCCGCTAAAGGTGCTCATGAATGCTCCTAACAAGCCTGCAAGCAGCAGGCCTACCAAACCAACCGGCAAAAAGTTATTGATCACGGCCGGCAGTATCCGTTCAAAATCTATAGCGCCTGTAGCATCTTTTAAATTCATCTGGTGATAATACACCAAACCCAAGACTGTAAGACTGATGATCAATGTATAGCGGATAGGCAGCAGGATGATATTGACAAAGCCGCTCATCTTACTGGCTTCCTCAGGCGAACGGGTGGAGAGTATTTTTTGCATATCATAATTTGGTGCCGGACCAGCTAATGCAGCAAAAAAACCTTTAAAGGTCATCATCATAAAAAACAGGCCGAAGAGCGAATAGCCATCGCTTTTTATCTTGTCGTTCACTTCGTTTATGATACCCGTCCAGCTTAAACCCAAATGGCTGCCGAAAAATGGGCTGTACCATCCGCCGGGCACGTTCAAATGATGACTCGTCAATTGTCCGGTGGCTATAAAACCTATCCATATACAAGCCACGGTCATGATGCCATATTTCACCATATCGCCTACTACAATACTGTGCATCCCGCCAAGTATGGAATAGAACATGGCGAAAAGCGTAAAGATCACTCCATATACATGCGGAACATACTGAGGCGCTACATCAAAGGGAATATAGCCTTTGATCATATCCCAGGGTACAAATATTTCAATGAATTTGCCGAGGCCGATAAAGCCGTAAGCCATAAAACCCAAACAACTGAGTAAGGCGAAAGCGATCACAATTTGTTGTGACGCCGTTACCCCCGGGCCGGTTTTCCCAAACCTGGTCGCCAGCCATTCAGCCCCGGTTGAAGCATTGGAGCGGCGCAGCCAGCGCGAGAGGTACATCATCAGGAATACCTGGTTAAATACCGGCCACAACCAGGGTATCCAGATACTCTTCATGCCATACACAAAGCACAGGCTCACCATCCACATAGTGCCGCTGATATCGAACATATCAGAAGCATCGCTTAACCCCAGCTTATACCATGGCAGCGAACGGCCGCCAAGCATATAGCTTTCCTTATTTTGACGGGCCTTTTTACGGTACCATAATCCAATAAATATGGTACTTAAAAGGTATAGCAGGATGATGGCAATATCTATGACAGATAGTCTCATTTATACGATTTGAAAAATTAATGCTTGTCAAATTGTACTGTAATTGGCATTTCCTAAAATAAGGCAATTAACAACCGCACGCTAATACTATTTTAACATTTTGTGATAAGTGATTGGTTAATGAGTGATCAGTTAACCGGTTATTAGTTACCACAACTTATTTTAAACAATCTGCATTCCTGATAAACCAATCACCAATAACTAATCACTGTGAAATCATCAAATAAACACCCTGTTACCCGTATAGGTTTCTCTGAACTCCTTTGGGATGCAAAACTTCTTGCGTTTAAATATGCGGTTGAAATTGGAAATGTTATTGAACCCGCATTTATAAGCGATTTCGGCTACAGTATTAGTAGTATCGATCAGCATCCTTGAGGCATGGCCCAATCTGATCTCGTTCAGGCTGTCAATAAAGGTTTTACCCGTACGCTTTTTGATAAAACGACTGAAAGACGCTTCGGGCATATTCGCTATTCTTGATACTTCAGCCAGGGATACCTGTTTATAGTAATTATCATTCATAAACTCGAACACCTTTTCTATACGCCTGCTATTGTAATTGAACTTTTCATTGGTAAAACTTGGGTCCGAAAGCGTACGCATATTGCGGGATATAGACAGATCATGCAGAATGGAAAGCAATTCCAGCACCGAATCGAAGCCGGTCTTTTTATCTAAAGACAACAACCTTTCCTTCAGCGCCTGTACCGTTTCAGGCGGGAATAGAATACCTCTTTGTGAGCGCTCCAGCATACTCTTTACAAAGCTCAACTGGTTCCTTTTCAGAAACTTTTCGTCAAACAGATCTTTATGGAACTGTATGGTCACTTCGGTGATCTCATCGCTTTGGCACTGGTGTGTAAACCAGGCATGATAAAGATTGGGGCCTATTAGTGCAAGTTCTAAATCCTCGATCACCTCTATATGACCGCCTACCACTCTTTTAGCTCCCTTTGCATTCAGGATCAGGTTAAGTTCATACTCTTCGTGGTAATGCAGGGGGAAATCAAACTTCTGCTTAACTCTCGAAAAAATGGTAAAACAATCACTGGGTGTCAGGGGAGTTATTTCCCGCATTACGTTGTTGGTCATATCTCAAGAAATAAGGTATAAATTGGTTGGATTGGTATAGTACAAATTTAACCTAAATGTAGTAAATAATTACAAAATGCAAATCATGATCTACGATTAAACAATTAAGGCGCCGCCATGTACCTATATTATATTATTATAAAATTTACTTTATCAATATATTTTCATTTGAGTGATGCAATAGATTTTACAAGTGGATTTAAAATTTGTCTTAAATTTGCACCGTATTTTTTCTGTATGAAAAATCATTTTTCCGCTAAACTTCGTAAGTTTTTGCAGAGACAGCATAATTTCTACCTTCATAAATAATACCTTTACCCCGTTAATGAGTAATGTAACTAAATCGCCGGCACCGGCAGCTAAAAAAGGCCCTACTTTGAAAGCGCGATTGTCAAGCGCTTTTGTTTCTCTATACAATATCAATAAGTTCATCCTGCGTTTTTTCAAGGAAGCTTTTTTACCACCGTTTGAATTAAAGGAAGTGGTGCGCCAATGCTATGAAACGGGTGTGCGTTCTTTTACCTTAATATCAGTAACCGGTTTTATTACCGGGTTGATCTTTACCAAACAATCCCGGCCTTCACTTTTAACATTTGGGGCGCAGTCATGGCTGCCTTCGTTGGTTTCCATAGCTATTATGCGCGCGCTGGCGCCTTTGGTAACTGCACTTATTGCCGCAGGTAAAGTGGGATCAAGCATTGGGGCCGAGTTGGGCTCGATGCGGGTTACCGAGCAGATAGACGCTATGGAGGTATCTGGCACCAAGCCATTTAAATTCCTGGTATGTACAAGGGTGCTAGCTACCACGCTTACTTTGCCTATACTGGCCACTTATACCGGGTTTGTTGCATTACTGGGCGGATATGTGAACGTGGCCGTTAACGAAGGCACCAGTTATACCACTTTTATGGAGCAGGTTTTTGACCCGTTAACATTTGTAGACTTTGTTTCGTCATTGGCCAAATCCATTGTGTTTGGATTTACAATAGGTATTGTGGGTTGCTACCAGGGCTATTTTTCGAATAAAGGGACTGAGGGTGTCGGAAAAGCGGCAAACGGGGCGGTAGTAACTGCTATGTTTTTGATATTTGTAGAAGAAATTTTGATCGTACAGATTGCAGGGTGGTTCAGGTAATCTTTGGAAATGGAAAAAGGGAAAGCAAATATAGATTATAAAAACGCAGTGATCACTATCAGGGGCCTTCAAAAAGCTTTTGGTGACTTTGAAGTACTGCGTGGCATCGACCTTGATCTGTACCAGGGAGAGAACCTGGTGGTACTGGGCAGGTCAGGAACCGGAAAATCGGTACTGATCAAGATCATATCCGGCTTATTGACACCCGATACAGGCGAGGTAATGGTCTTGGGTCAGAGTATTAATGGGATTACAAACAAAGAACTACAGGATTTAAGGACCAGGATCGGGTTTTCCTTTCAGAACAGCGCTTTATATGATAGTATGACAGTGCGCAAAAACCTGGAATTCCCGCTTGTACGCAACCGCAAGGGTATATCCCGGAAAGATATAGACAAGTCTGTGGAGACCGTGCTGGATGCTGTTGGTCTTTCACAAACTATCAACCAGATGCCGTCGGAATTGTCGGGAGGTCAGCGTAAGCGGATAGGCATAGCACGTACCCTGATACTGAACCCCGAGATCATGCTGTATGATGAGCCAACAGCGGGCCTCGATCCGATCACCTGTATCGAGATCAATGACCTGATCAACGAGGTGCAGCAGCGGTTCCATACTTCATCGATCATCATTACACACGATCTCACCTGCGCCAAAAGTACCGGCGACAGGGTGGCCATGCTCTTAGACGGGCAATTTCAGCGCGTTGGTTCATTTGATGAAGTATTTAATACGAATGATGATCGCGTAAAACCATTTTTTGAATATAACTTTATACAATAGCTATTTACCCATAGAATATGGATCAAGCAGAAAATAGAAAATCAATTATAGTAGGGATATTTTTAGCCCTGGGACTCATCATATTTGTACTGGGAGTACTTACTTTGGGCAGCGCGCAAAAAACCTTCTCCAAAAGCATACATATCAGTGCCACATTTGACGATGTTGCCGGGTTGAAAAAAGGCAATAACGTGTGGTTTTCGGGTGTTAAGGTCGGCACTATCAGCGATGTACGTTTTACAGGCCCGTCACAGGTTTATGTAAAGATGAGTGTCGACGAAGCTTCACAACAATACATACACCGCAATGCCGGCGTAAAGATCAGCTCGGATGGGTTGATCGGTAACAAGATCATTGTGATAGACGGTGGCAGTCCGCAGGCTCCAATTGTACAGGACGGTGACGTTTTACAGGTTGAGAAAGTAGCCTCAACTGATGATATGCTAAAAACCCTTCAGCAAAATAATGAGAACCTGTTATCGATCACCAAAGATTTTAAAGAATTAAGTCATAAAATATTACAGGGTAAAGGCGTGGTTGGAAGCTTACTTGCAGATAGCACCATGGGTATACAATTGCGCAGTGCGATGAGAAACCTGCAGGCAACAACAGAAAGCGCATCACGCATGGCTGTTCAGCTGGATAATTTCAGCAAAAAAATAAATACCAAGGGCGGCCTGGCAGATAAAATGCTGACAGACACGGTTACTTTCAACAAAATACAGGCGACGGTTGCACAACTACAAAAAACCGTGAATAGCGCCAGTGAACTCACTGCTAATTTAAATTCAGCCAGTAAAAAACTGACCACGACCGACAATGCTATTGGCGTATTGCTAAATGACCCAAAAGGCGCCGAACAAGTAAGAACTTCATTAAACAATCTGCAGCAAAGCTCTGTTAAACTAAATGACGACCTGGAAGCTGCACAGCATAACTTTTTATTGAAAGGCTTTTTCAAGAAAAGGGCTAAGGCGCAGGCCGATAGTTTGAAGAAGGCTAAATAATTGGTTGAAGAGGTTGCAGAGGTTGAAATTAAAATAACCACTTTAACATTTACAACTTTTAAAACCTCTAATAACCATTACAACCAACATGAAACCCGGCGATAAGGTAATATGCATTGACGCAAGCATCGAACCGGACAAGGCGGAAGAGATAAAGCGTGACTTTGAAATTTGGATAACCAAAGACAAGGAATACACCATACGCGAGATATTAGATAACAATGGTATAGTTCCAGGTGTATTGCTGGACGAGGTACATAATTTCCCCAAATTTTTTAAGCTGATCAACCGTTTCCAGGAACCTGCATTTGCCTTATGGCGTTTCAGGAAGCTGAATTATGCTACAGCTACTAAGGCTGAAGAACACGAAGAGGAGTTGGTAGAGGTAGGTAAACCGGCCATTTCTGAACCCAGCAAACAGCATCCACGTCATGATGAATAAAAAAGGCGTACCGTTACCGGTACGCCTGCTAATCAGATATTAACTTTTACTCGGTTCTTTTATCAGATTTATCATCTTTCTTTTTAAGACTTTCCTTCTCATTCAGGTTCTCACTTTGAAGTTTTTTGAACATTTCGCTGCCTATCAGCGCATCTATCATACCATTGCCTTCACCATTTTTACCGCTAACCAGAATATCAGGCACCAGTTTTACATGATTGTTTGCCAATGTTTCGGCTACGCGAACGATAGCATATTGCTCTGAACCCATGGCCTGCGTTTTTTGCTTGGTCACTTCAGCTTCAGCCAAACCTATTGCTTTAATTTTACCGGCTTCGGCGGCACCATTTAAACCTGTCGCATTTGCGTCGGCTGTTGCATTCACTGTTTTTACTTCGGCATCGGCCTTAGCATTAATGGTCTTCACTTTTGCATCGGCTTCAGCGTTGATCGTTTTAGATTCGGCTTCACCTTTCGCCACAGCAACCTTTGAAGCAGCTACCTGCGTATTTATTTCGACCTGTCGGGTTGATTTTACCACCTCGGGCTGCATATCTGCGCCGGCCTTGGCACTTTCAAATTCTTTACGTTCAATCTGTGCATTACGCTGTATCTCATAAGTGATCTTTTCCTGCTCGGCCAGCTTACGGTCAGTCAATGTTTTCATCAATGCTTCCGGAGGTACAATATCACCTATCAGGGTATCTACACCAACCACGTTGTAATCGCTCAAAACTTTACTGATGTGCCCTTTGGCATCATCCTGGCGTTGTATACGGTTAGCGAGGAATTCTATCACGTCGCTCTTTTGCGCCGAGTTACGGAAATAGTTGGCAATGGTTGGTTCAAGTACCTGCGATACCAGGTTTTTCATGTTACCAAAGCGGGCGATCACTTTTGGTGCTTCATTACGCGGGATGTGAATGATCTGCGACACATCTAAATTGAACGTAAAGCCGTCAGATGAACGCACTGTAATTGTACACAAGTTTTTATCCAACTCATGCGCTTCCGTGCGACTGTTTGCCCAGTTTAATACAATGTTAGTTGTGGGCACCACTTCTACCGCATGGGTATAAATATTGACCGGATGCTTACCGGGATCAAGCGGCTCGTCCCACACACCTTTCTGGCTCTTTTTTACAATATTGCCATGTTTAAAACTGTCGCCGCTGGTATCCTTTCCTTCAGGGCCGACAAACGAGTTAACAACACCAACATAACCTATCGGAATGTAGATCATATCCACCTGTTCTACTATTACAAACCATGGGTTTAAATAATAGGTACCGGCCAGTATCACATCTTCCTGCAAACCTTTTCGGCCGCCGGCATTAATGAAAGCAATTGGGTCCTGGTAGTTTTTGTGCCCTATCACCGAACTGCCGGCTATCTCGCCTTTATCCAGCGGTTCACCATCCAATGTGGTAACAATACCCACTTTATTTTCCTGTACCTGCGTTATCGGTACCATTTCTATTTCGAACAGAAATGTATTTATACGATAGCTACCCGGCGTTAAAAACGCAGCCTGCGGGCCTTTCTGACCATTATTCTGTAAAAAAGCTGCCGCATCCTGAAACTTGTCGCAGTCTACAGGCTTGCCCAATACACGGCCGGTATCCAGCGGTGCCCCGTCTTTTGCCTTTACCAGGCCCAGCTTATTTTGTTCAATAATGGTAAATGGTGCCATATCAATGCCATACTGCCACGGCCACATGCGCCAGTACAATCCCGGAGCGAGCGCCTTTGCCTGCATACCGGCTTCGCCATCAATGGCGATGATACGGCCATCCGGCAAACGTTTGTTAGCCGAAAGCACATACTTTTTAACCACTAAACCTATACGGTCGTCAGGTACGATAACCATACCAAAGAAAACACGGAGTACAAATTTGTACCCCACAAGAAGAACTATGACAGGCACAGCCCACCAAAGTAATTGGATAGAAAAATTGTTCATTTTAATTGTTTAGATTATTTAACGGAGCCCTTAAGGTGCGGGCTCCTCACAAAAACTTATAGCTTGTTGAGACCTTAGCTATATAGTACATATTTGATACGTGATGATGCATATTGTTACAGTTTATGATAAGATTTAGTTTCTCAAATATGCTTTTTAGAAAGGTCGTTTGCAATAAAAACACACAAAATATTTTCCTTAACTAATTGTAAACATATCTCTTTCCTATTAGTTGAAACTATAGGAACTGACCTGTTCAGCTACCTGTAAACCGGGTACTATGAAAACAATTGCAAAAAATCTACGTGAGGGTAAAGCCGCGAAAAAAACAGCCGCAAAATCTTCAAAAAAAGAAGAGTTACATACCGATGCGCCAATAAGTGAAAAAGACGAGATAAAAAATGCGGAAGAAAGATTACGCCAGATTCAGAAAAAACGTATGTAAAAATACTTAGATTTAAATCTTCGCAACTGAACATTTTATGATAAAGACCAGGCTATTTACAGCAATTATTGCATTGCTGTTATTTTCTTCGTGTCAGAAAGCCATTAAGCCCGAAACCTTATACGGCAAATGGAAATACGTTAAAGTAGAGAACACAGATATCAGGTCGACCAACAATGTGACCCCTGAAGAACTGGAATCAGAAAGTCCCTATATTCAATTCTCAAAAAATGATAGCCTGATGATCTGGTGGGGTGGCAGAGTATTAACGCACGGCACCTATAAACTCGATGGTAATAATATACTGGTGAAAGAAATTTTAGACGGCGGTAAAACAAGGGAGTTCCCCTTCATCGTATCCAATTTGGATGATAAGAATTTGATATTTGAAACCCAGGGCGATGAAAGCGCCAGGGTGACGGCGGTAAAAGTTAATTAGTCATTGGTCATTAGCCATTGGTACTTAGCGATAATAAGTTGATTGGCCAATGACAAGTGACCAATGACCAATGATTTTTTAAGAAAAAGGTGATACTTCATCAGTAACTTGCACATATAATAAAACGCGCAATATGATTAAGGATCAAAGTCCGGTTTGTACGGTGGCAGAAAGGGAGAAGCTTTTTATCAGTTTATATAAAAGCGCATTCCCGGCTGTGGCAAAATACGTCAGCAAAATGGGTGGCTCTTTTGATGAAGCAAAAGATGTGTTCCAGGATGCATTGGTGATCTATTACGAAAAAATTGCCTCAGGAACGATCTCTTTCAAAACAAATGAAAAAGCCTATTTAATGGGTATTGCCAAACATTTGTGGTTCAGGAAATATAATACGGATAGCAAACAGGTTCCTCTTGATGGTTTTGATGTGGAAGTTGAGGAAGATGCACAACCTTCTGATCGTAAAATCCTGACTTTCCTGCAAACAGCCGGCAAAAAGTGTATGGACCTGCTGAAAAGCTTTTATTATGATCAATTACCGCTTTCGGATGCTGCTGCCTTGTTCGGCTTCTCGGGTGTGCGGTCGGCCACGGTACAGAAATATAAATGCCTCGAAAAAGTGAGGGAAACCATTAAAGAAAAATCATTGACCTATGAGGACTTCCTTGATTGAGACTGAACAAATAGAGGCGCATTTGCTGCAGCTTTCCAATCCCGGCGACTCGCTGGTATTTGAAGCCCGGTTGCTGCTGGAACCTGAATTGCACGAAAAAGTACAATGGCAGAGGGAAGCCTATCACCTGGTTAAATTATATGGCCGGGATCAGCTTAGACGGGAGATTGACAACGTGCATCAAAAACTGTTTACAGAGCCGGAACACCGAAGTTTCAGTCAGAAGATAAGACAACTCTTTTCAAAAAGATAATCCAGTAAAATTATGAATATCGACAAAAATGAATTCCGCAAATATGCGGTGGGGCATTGCCATGTCCAAAGTTTACATGTAGATAGTTACATTTCAAAAACTGAAAGTACCATTTACAACTCCATGACGCCCTACATTACCGAAGAGCGCGAACTGCGCGTAGCACAAATGGATGTTTTCTCGCGCCTGATGATGGACCGTATCATTTTCCTGGGAGCAGCCGTAGATGATAATGTGGCCAATATTATACAGGCGCAGCTACTGTTCCTGCAATCTGCTGATCCTAAAAAAGACATCCAGATGTATATCAATTCGCCCGGCGGTTCGGTATATGCAGGGTTTGGTATTTATGATACTATGCACTTGATTGCCCCGGACGTGGCTACTATATGCACAGGCATGGCGGCTTCCATGGCAGCGGTATTGTTATGTTCCGGAGCTAAAGGCAAACGGGCGGCTTTAAATCATTCCAGGGTAATGCTGCACCAGCCGTTGGGCGGTGTACAGGGACCGGCATCGGATATTGAGATCACAGCAAGGGAAGTGCTGAAAATAAAAAAGGAGCTTTACGAGATTTTAGCCAAACACAGCGGGCAGGAATATCAAAAGATCCACGATGTATCTGAC
>JBEHXM010000151.1:0-11304 GCA_048498695.1 Bacteroidota bacterium | reverse complement strand
ACAAAATAATACCCGTATTGCTGCTTTTGGGGCAACAACACATAAGGCCGTACTTGATGCAGGCCTGATTTTAGACATTCCGGCGCCAACTCCGGGTGCCCCATCTATGACTATGGCCATTGAGCAATATGTTAAGATGGTCAATAAATAATTATACTAAATTATTGGAACCCTCCCGCAACTTTTAAAACGGGCGAACCGTATAATGCCCCATATCAGATTAGCTGACAAGTATATGCGACTGGGTATAAGTTATTTGCTTTTTCATCGTAATAAACTATTAATTTATACTTTTGCCGTAATAAGCACAGTTTTTTTACATAGAAAAAAACATTTTTGTGTCTTGATTAATATAATTTGATATATTTAGAGGTCACATGGCATTATGTTCATATAACTGATTTTTTGATTTAAAAATGAAGCACATATACTTTTTATTAACAGTTTTAGCGGGTGGTGTAATGTTGAGTGGCTGTAACCGGCATGGTGGTGACAGAGGTGAGGCAACCGGCGTAGCACAACGATCATTCAGAGCCGAAGTTCCCTATGGAATGGTTTACGTTCCTTCCGGTTCATTCCTGATGGGTCAAACCGACCAGGACGTGACATTTGCTCAGATAGCTCAAACCAAGCAGGTTACTGTAAATGCCTTTTTTATGGATGAGACCGAGGTGTCGAATTCTAAATACAGGCAGTTTGTAAATTGGGTTCGCGACTCTATCGCCATCACCAATTATATGAATGATGACAAATATTATATGAAACCGGCTAAAGGCGCTAAACCCGATGCTAACGGTAAAAAATATATCAACTGGACCTACGTAAAACATTATCCTATTTCATTTAACGGAAGCAAAAAAGGTAACGCCGCTAATGCCCAGAAACTGCAGGGCATGTACTACCAGGGCGATGACCGTGTTTTTGACCGCAACGAACTGGATGTGCGTTTATTAAAATATAACTTTTCAATTACTGTGCTGCGCGATGCTGCAAACCACAGGAATGATAAAACCAAAAAACGTTCAGATTTTATTCTTCGTGATACTGTACCGGTTTACCCGGATACTTTGGTTTGGCTAAGCGATTTTTCATATGCCGCCAACGAACCAATGGTTGAAGGTTATTTCTCGCACCCGGCTTACCGTAATTATCCTGTAGTTGGGGTAACCTGGCGCCAGGCAAGGGCATTCAATGTATGGCGCACACGTTATAATGAAGCTTATAAAGATTCACGTGGCCTGGCACACCGCCTTCCATATGAATTGCCTACCGAGGCTGAGTTTGAATACGCAGCGCGCGGTGGCAGGATCGGAACCGACTATCCATGGGGCGGCCCTTATATTAAGAATGCTAAAGGATGCCTGATGGCCAACTTTAAACCTGGCCGCGGTAACTATTCTGATGACGGCGGTACTTATACGGTAAATGTACGTTCCTATTTTCCTAATGATTATGGTTTATATAATATGGCTGGCAACGTAGCCGAATGGACCTCATCAGCCTTTGATGAATCAGCGTCTACATTTGTGCATGACCTTGCTCCAAGCTTTGATTATGAGGCAAAACCAAGCGATCCGGCAGTACTTAAACGTAAAGTTGTAAGAGGCGGATCATGGAAAGATGTTGGGTATTTTCTGCAAAACTCCACCCGCACCTATGAATACCAGGATACAGCGAAATCATACATCGGTTTCCGTTGTGTAACTCATTTCTTAGGCCGCGACATAAAAGACAAACATTAATATTAAAAATCACCAAATAACAATCTAATTATTTTAAACTATTATGGCAGGCATCAAAAAACCTTACGGGATCACCAATATTGTATCTTGGGGAGCATCAGTGGTTATTGTCGGATTATTATTCAAGATTCAGCACTGGCCTTATGGCGGTACTTTTATATCTGCAGGTTTGATAACCGAAGCAGGACTATTCTTTCTCTTAGGTTTCCAGAGGGAAAAAGAAGAAGATCATATCGACTGGACACGGGTTTATCCTGAACTGAAAGCGGATTTCCAGGGCGAATTACCAAAAGCAACTATTCGCGGCGGCGGTGGCTCATCTAATACCGCAGCATTAGATAAAATGCTGGAAGATGCCAAGATCGGTCCTGAACTGATCGGAAGCCTGGGCGAAGGTTTAAGAACTTTTGGCGATAAGGTATCCAGTATATCAAAAGTTGCTGATGCAGGTTTGGCTACAAGCGAATTCTCTGCAAAAGTTAAAACAGCAAGCGCCAGCTACGATAAGTTAAGCGTTGCCTTTGAACAGGCTTCAGCTAACCTGTCAGAAATGGCTAACTCAAATATCGACTCAAAAGCTTACCACGAGCAGGTAAATAATCTTGCTAAAAATCTATCGGCTTTAAATGCAGTGTACGAACTGGAATTACAGGATTCAAGCGCTCATTTAAAATCAATGAACAAATTTTATCATAATATGGCCTCCACCATGCAGAATTTTAACGAATCATTAGAGGATTCACAACAGTTTAAAAATGAGGTTGCACGTTTGGCCAAGAATTTGGGTTCATTGAACTCCATATATGGCAACATGTTATCGGCTATGAGTCAGCCCCGTTCTTAATCAATTATTAACTACTTAAAAATAAGTATAGAATTTTAGCAAATGGCCGGAGGTAAAGAAACCCCTAGACAGCGAATGATAGGTATCCTATACCTGGTACTTTTGGGCTTGATCGCCCTGGATGTACCAGAGAATTTGCTGGACTCATTTAAAAATATAAGCGACAGCTTGAATGCTTCTACGAAGAATGTTCAAACCGGTATCACCAATACGTTTACCGCATTTGAGAAAACTAAATTGGTTGAGCAGAAAGAAAGAGCTACGCCTATTTACGAAAAAGCACAAAAGGCCAAAAAATTGGCAAATGATCTGGATGCTTATATTGAATCGCTAAAAACTACGATGGTTAATGAATCGGGTGGTATAAGTGAAGCTACCGGAGACTATGCAGGCCGTGAAGGCATGGATTATTCTGTTGACTTGATGGTGGACAGGAGAAAGAATGGTTATGAGCTGCACAAAAAGATAGATGCTACAAGAGAACAGCTTTTGGCCCTTTTAAATCCTAAAGAAAGGGCAGGTATAAACTTACCTTTAAATGCTACCCCGCCAAAACCACGTGCAGGTTTCCCTACTAAAGACTGGGAACAGGCAAACTTTGGTGAAGGTATCCCAATGGGTGCAGCCATGACAGCCTTGGTAAAAATACAGGCCGACGTAAAAAACTCTGAAAATGAGGTTGTCAAAAAAATATTAGGAGAGGTTGACCAGGCGGTTGTTAATTTGGATAAATTCAATGCTGTTGCAGTAGCTCCTACCAGTTATGTGTTGGTTGGGCAACCTTATACCGCACAGGTATTCCTTACCGCATCTGATTCACACTCAAACCCTGACATTACAGTAGATGGGTCAAAACTAGCTACCGAAGGCGGGGTTGGAAAATACAGCGGCAGTACAGGAAGCGAAGGTGTTCATACCTGGGTTGGTACTATTAAAGTAAGGCAAAATGACGGTACGTTTAAAACGTATACAACGCCGCCTCAAACTTATCAGGTTGCTAAGCCATCGGCTGTAGTATCACCAGATAAAATGAATGTATTATATATTGGTGTGCCCAATCCGCTGTCTGTTTCAGCTCCGGGTGTTCCGAAAGAGAAGATACACATCAGTATGTCAAGCGGTTCTTATACAGGTTCTGCAGGTCATTATGAGGCAAGGGTGAGCTCGATAGGCGAAACAACAGTTACCGTATCAGGTGAGATAGCAGGTAAAACAATGACTTTAGGAAGCACAAAATTCAGGATGAAGCGTATTCCTGACCCTAAACCACAGTTTGCAGGTAAAAGCGGCGGTAATACAAGCTCTGCCAATATCAAGGCACAGGACAGGGTTTTTGCCAAACTGGAGAACTTTGATTTTGATGCTAAATTTAACGTAACGCGTTTTACCATATTGGTAGTTAAACCACGTCAGGACCCTATTATATTGTCGACATCAGGGAACGAGATCACAAGTGCAATGCACACTGCCCTCAATTCAATTACCCCTGGTTCAACAATTGTATTTAAAGATATTGTTGCTGTAGGCCCTGATGGTACACAGCGCGGATTGGACCCTATAGTATTATCGGCTAATTAGAAGGATTATGAAAAAGAGAATTTTGATTATTGTACTTTGTCTGGCATGCGTAACGGCATTTGCTCAAAAGCGCAAAAAAAAGGCACCGGCCAAAAAACCTGCAAGAACAACGCAGACAGCTCCGGCATCAGCAGGCGCACAAGCTACTGTTGATACCAGCAAAAAGCAAGTTGCTGCAGCGCCCGCAAAACCTTTTGACAGGCCGTTGGACGGATACTATAAGAAAACCAATATTTTGAGCGCGAAGGTAACACCGTATGCTAATCTCCGTGAATCTGACGTAGCCTATGCGAAACGTGTATGGCGCGAAATAGATGTGCGCGATAAGATGAACCAGTACCTGGCATCCCCAAAAAGACGCCTGATCGATATATTTATGGATGCTATTGCCGCGGGAGAGCTTACCGCTTATGATCCTAATCCGACCAAGGAAGACCCGAACGGTGATGAATTTTCCAGACCACTTACTCCTGCACAAGCGAAAGCAAAAATGGCTGATAGTGTTTTGGTTGATAAATTTGACAAAAATACAGGTGATAAAATAGGATCGACCATGACTGCCGGTGAATTTAACCCCGATAGTATTGTGAAGTTCCGTATCAAAGAAGACTGGGTATTTGACAGACAGCGTTCTATTTTTGAACCACGCATTGTAGGTATAGCCCCAATGATCAAAATAAAGGCTGCTGGTCTTAATTTAGATTATCAGCCTGCTTTCTGGATATATTTCCCTGATGCACGCCAGATATTGGCCACCAAAGAAGCGGTTAACCGTAACAGTGATGCTACCGGTTTGAGCTTTGACGATGTATTTATGAAGAGGATATTTGCCAGCTACATTGTAAAAGTATCTAACGACAAGGATGAACGTATCAAAGATTACGCGCAAGGCATAGATAAGCTATACGAAGCTGAAAAAGTGAAGAAACAATTAATGGACTGGGAGCTTAACCTCTGGTCTTACTAATAAAGTATTAAGTTATAAGTTTTGAGTCTTAAGCCAGAAATGGTTTAAGACTTTTTTTATAGACTTTTGTCATGCTGAACGGAGTGAAGTATCTTCTTCGACTTGTGTTCCGGTTATGCATGTGGCAGAAGATGTTTCGCTGCGCTCAACATGACAATTGCTTTAAGAACTCAACACTTCCTTCCTAAAATAGCTCAAAATAGCATTTGCCTGTTTGGCAGTCACAACTTCCTGTAATTCTTCGCTGTTAGCCTCGCGTATCTTCTTTACAGATTTAAAATATTTAAGCAGCTTTTCTGCGGAGGTTTTGCCTATACCATCTATCAGTTCCAATTCGGTAGCCAAAGTCCCCTTGTCACGCTTTTTGCGGTGAAAGGTGATCCCGAAACGGTGTGCCTCATCCCGCAATTGCTGGATGATCTTTAATGTTTCAGATTTTTTATCCAGATATAAAGGGTATTGATCGCCGGGATAATAAAGTTCCTCCAGCCGTTTGGCAATGCCTATTACAGTAACCTGCTTATCTATCCCCAATAGTTTAAGACTTTTGATGGCAGATGATAATTGCCCTTTGCCTCCGTCAATGATGATCAGTTGGGGCAGTTCAGTTCCTTCATCCAGCATCCGCCGGTAACGGCGGTGCACCGCTTCTTCCATTGTGGCAAAGTCATTTGGGCCTTCTACCGTCTTTACATTGAAATGCCGGTAATCCTTCTTAGATGGTTTACCATCCCTGAACACTACAATAGCAGATACCGGGTACTTGCCCTGGAAATTAGAGTTATCAAAACATTCGATATGCCGCGGCAACTGGTTCATCCGCAGGTCCTTCATCATAGTGGTAAGCAACCTTTCGGTACGTATCTCCGGGTTCAGCTTTTCGTACTGGTCTATTTTTTCTTTTTTGAAGAACTGTACGTTTTTGTGTGACAGATCAAGCAACTTCTTTTTCTCACCCAATTTGGGCACAGTGAATTTGATCTTCGGGTCATCTACATTCAGGTCAAACGGAACGATCACTTCTCTGGAATGGCTGTCATACCTTGTCCTGAATTCAGATATGGCAATGGTAAGCAATTCCTCATCGCTTTCATCCAGGCGTTTCTTTAGCTCGATGGTTTGCGTCTGGATGATTGTACCATTCATCACTTTAAGGAAGTTTACGAAAGCATACTTTTCGTCCGATGCGATATTGAAAACATCCACATTAGTAATAGAGGAGTTAACTACGGTCGATTTGCTCTGGTAATTCTCCAGCAGGTCAAACTTCCTTTTCAGCCGGTGCGCAGATTCAAAATTCAGACTTGCCACGGCATTTTCCATATCCGCTTTCAGGTTGCGGAGTACAGCGCCTATTTTCCCGTTAAGAATATCCTTTATTTCTTCAATGTTATGTTCATAGTCATCTTCGGTTTGATAGTTTTGGCAGGGACCTTTGCAATTGCCCAATTGATATTCAAGGCAAACCTTAAATTTTCCGGCATCAATATTTTGCCGGGTAAGGGCCAGGTTGCAGGTGCGCAAAGGGTAAGTCTCCTTGATCAGTCCCAAAATGGCATGCATCATGCTGATGGATGCATAAGGCCCAAGGTATTTTGATCCATCGCGTACTATCCGCCTGGTCCAGAAAATACGCGGGAAGTTTTCGTTTTTGATAATGATCCAGGGGTAGGTTTTATCATCCTTCAGCAGTACGTTATAGCGCGGCTGATGCTTTTTGATCATGCTGTTTTCCAGCAGCCAGGCATCAACCTCCGTATCAACAATGGTAAAAGTGACATTACGTATTTTAGATACCAAGACCCGTGTTTTGGCATTTACATTAATATCCTTATTAAAATAAGAGTTTACGCGGTTACGCAGATCTTTGGCCTTACCGATATAGATCAGTTCATTTTCGGTATCCCAAAACTGATAAACACCCGGTTTGTGAGGTATTTTTTTTAACGCCGTCCTGTGGTCAAAATCATTAGTCATTAGTCACTGGTCATTAGTCATTGGTCATTGGTCATTGGTCATTCATCCCTTTGGTTGGACAATTTTCCAATGAATTTGATATAGGCGTTTAATTTGATATGAATAGTTTCCAGTTTTTGGAATAAATCGTGAAAGCGATCTGCGGTAATAAGATTTCTTGTTTTAACCTTTTTCAGCCAACTTTTTGTTTCAAGGATAGAACCCCTGCTGAAATAACAAAAGTTTTTATTTTCCTTGTAGTGGTAACGTCCAAATCCTTCAGCTATGTTCGCTCCAATGGAGTCTGCAGATCGTACCAATTGCTTTCCTAAGGTGTCTTTTGCAAAATATTCCCATTCTACAACAATAAACCAAACTTCATCAGCAAATTGTTCCGATAAGGTGTAAATTTCTAAATCTTCTAACCGGTTACTCATATAGTTTTATATTTTACTGTAAATGACTAATGACCAATAAGCCAATCTAAAATCCCAGTTTCTTTTCTACATCGGTAGGCGTACCCTGTTCCTGCTGGTCATAGGCGCCGCAATCTAATGTAATGGTAAGCGGGGCCTTAGGAGGATCAAAATCGACATTCTTTTTAATGCCCAGCTCCGGGTTAGCATATATTTTTTGCATGTAATAGGCAAATATAGGCAGTGCCGTATTGGCGCCTTCACCCAGCCTTGTCGATCTGAAGTGGAAATCCCTGTCCTCGCAGCCCGTCCACACGCCTGTCACTAATTGAGGCACCATCCCCATAAACCACCCGTCAGAATTATCCTGCGGCGTACCGGTTTTACCCGCTACAGGATTAGTGATATGATATTTATACGTCAGCCTTGAACCGGTACCATTTTCGATAACGCCTTTCATCATGTAAGTCATCACATAAGCAGTCTGCTCATTCATGGCTAATATTACACGCGGTTTATGTGTATAAAGCACATTACCTTTTCTATCCTCTATCCTGAGAATAAATGTTGGTTCGGTCCAAACCCCATGATTGGCGAATACCGAATATGCACCTGTCATATCGTAAACCGAGGCGTTAAAAGTACCAAGACAAATGGATGGAACAGCTTCAACAGGGGAAGTGATCCCCATTTTTTTTATCAGACTCACAACAGGCACAGGACCAACTTGTTTCATAACGTATGCAGTAACATAATTTTGCGAATATGCTAATGCAGTCCTCAAAGTTATTAAGCCCGGTTGCAGATCGGATGATGATTGTCTTGGCACATAATCGGGTTGGCCATAAGGCATTGGAATGCTTACAGGCACATTGTCCACTTTCATACATGGAGAATAGCCATTCTCAACAGCTACAGCATAAGTAAATGGTTTGGCTGTTGAGCCTACCTGCCGCGTGCCATTTTTTACCTGGTCGTATTTAAAATGCTCAAAATTAATGCCCCCTACCCACGCTTTAATGTAGCCTGTTGCAGGGTCCATACTCATTAACGAGTTACGCAATAATAGTTTTGAATACACAATAGAATCTATCGGCTTCATTGTCCTTACGGTATCGCCATGCCAGGTAAATAATTCAACTTTTGTTGGCGTATTGAAATCTTTCCTGATCTCCTCGGGCGACATACCCTGCAGGGTGTCTGCCCTATAGCGGTCAGACCTATGCATGCCCTGGTCGATCAGCAATTTAAAGTTTTTGATACTTTTTGATAAGTTATACCCGTGCCAGTGTTCATTAAACTGTACCTGAAGCTGCTTCATATATTCGGCCTGGGCTTCCTCTGCATATTGCTGCATGGTCATGTTAATGGTGGTGTATATTTTTAAACCATCCCTGTCAAGATCATAAGGCGTTCCGTCAGCCCTGGTGATAGATTCCTGGTCGAATATTTTTTCACTTCATTTTTAAGCACCGCCCTGAAATAAGGTGCCGGCCCATCATTATGGTTGATGGGATTAAAATGCAGGCCCAATGGTTGTCTTTTAAATTCTTCCAGTTGTCCTTCGGTTATATAACCCTGTTTCTCCATTAAGGTAAGCACCACATTGTTGCGCCGACCCAAAGCCCGCTCCGGGTGATTGATGGGAGAATAAAGCCCGGGCCCGTTGATCATCGCTATCAACAATGCTGCCTGGTCAGGGGTTAATTTATCCGGCGTAGTACTGAAATAGGTACGTGCCGCCGATTTTATACCGAAAGTATTGTAAGCACCAAAATCAACCGTATTCAAATACATGGTGATAATCTCCTGCTTGGTATAATGACGCTCCAGTTGCACAGCAGTGATCCATTCCCTGAACTTTTGAGTAAGACGAACCAATTTATTATGTGAACGTTCTGAAAATAGGTTCAGTGCCAACTGTTGGGTGATGGTACTGCCGCCTTGTCTTTTGAAGATGTTGAGGAACAATATGCTGAACGTACGCTGAAAATCAATACCAGAGTGCCTGTAAAAACGTTCATCCTCGGTAGCTACCAGTGCATTGATCACATTCGGTGATATTTCCTTATAGGTTACGTTTGAACGGTTTTCTACGTAATACGTGCCGAGTGTCTGCTTATCTGATGATATGATCTCAGATGCCTGGTTACTTTTAGGGTTTTCAAGGTCGCGGAATGGAGGAAGTGGTCCAAAAACGCCCAGGTAAGTGACTAAAATAAGTAATGCTAATAGTGCGAAACAGCCGATAAAGAATTTCCATATATACCAGTTGTATCTTCTTATATCCTGCTCGGTTAATTTTACGGTCATTTGATTTGCTAATTAAATCGGGGTCAATATTAGTTATTTCAATAATTCTTTTGATAATAATCTACATAACTATCCAGCATAGTTTTACCTGCTTTTCCGGCAGGCGGGTTGCTCAATTTATCCAAATTTTCCTTGGTTATGATAAAAAAGTTGTATTTCTCCTTCGGTACCTTCATAATATCAGGCATCAGCGGGATAATAGCACGTGCATAACTTTTCACAGCATCCAGGCTGGAAAATATCCCTACATAGATCAGTTGGTTGTCATCGCCAACATCCATTAGCTGGTGTTTGATCCCTCCTTCAGGCAGGTTGGCCCGGTTAAATTGCCCTATACCAAAACGCGACGATGCTAAATTAGTTGTAGCAGTGCTCACATTTACTACGAAGTAATAGTTGGTGCTGTCCCGCATCGAAAACAAAGACGGCGCAGGTTTGGCCGCCGGATTTGCAGTGACCGGAGCTTTTGCAGCCGGGATAACTTCAGGCTTTTTGGTTAAAGGGTCTATTCTTTGCTGGGCAACCTGCTGTACTAATTGCGAGTTATTATAGATAGCAATTTTATCTTCAACGGTTGGTGGCGCAGGTTTAAATGGTATATCATCAGGGTCGTTATTGGTCAGCGCAAATGTACCGGCAAGCATTTCAGCCTGGTGCGCATCAATATAGGCGAGGTGTTGTTTTACCAATGGTGTTACCAAACGGTCATCCGGGTATTTGGCAATTATTTGCTTTAATTCTTCTCTAAAAGAGTCCAGCTTTTCCAAATGCCCGGATGATATTGCCCTTAAATAAGCCAGCTGTGCCGATAATTTGTTATTCGGATATTGCCTCAGCAGGTCATCGATGCTGCTTATGGTTTCTTTATATTTCTTTTTAGAGTAATTATCGTAAACCTGGTTATATAAGGCGTCTAACCCTGCATCAGCATCGTTTAATTTTTTACCGTATTCAGGATCGATAATTATTTTGGCAAAAGGGGTTTCGGGATAATTCTTCAGCAAAAGACCCTTGTATTCATCCGTTTTTGCCGTGTTATCCGCACTATATAAACGGTACAGGTTATAATAAATGGCAGCTTTATCCCCGGCATTTGGAAAACGGCTTAAAAGCAGCTCATAAATGGCAATGGCTTCTTTTTTATCGCCTAATACATCCCGGTAAAAATTGGCGATATCAAAATAAGCATTATAGATACGGGTGTTTGATTGTGTCAGCAGTTCGGGTGTTAATGGCAGATCCTTGATCAACTGCTGCCTGTAATTGCCCGATGAGGCGGCATTTTTAGCCGTACTTAGCTGATCAGTGGGAGCATCCGGGTCTGCACTTTGTAAGGCATCACCACCTGCGGCAGCGTTTGTCGTTTTGCTGCTTCTTCTCCAGTTATCTTCCAGCTTGCGGTTACCCCACCTCCGTTTAAAATCGTTATAACCCTGGCTGACAGCGCTTGAATTATAAAAGTAAAAACTGCTGCCAAAGCCCCCGCCC
>JBEHXM010000150.1:0-11362 GCA_048498695.1 Bacteroidota bacterium | reverse complement strand
ACACGCTGCAACACGCCTAGATCTCGCGCGATGTAGCGGCGGTACGCCCTTGATCTCGCTTAATCTCTTTTTTACCTCATACTGCAAAGGATCAGGATAGCGATTATAGTTCTGTTCCAAAGGTGAGCCGAATGCATTCTCATTAGCGTCAAGGTATACGCTGGCCTCTCCCTGGAATTCATCGCGGGCGGATGAATAAGGGGTCAGGTTTTTGATGTTTTCGCGTAAAAGTTTATTGATATCAAACATTATATTTATCCTTTTGTCATGCTGAGCATAGCGAAGCATCTGCCTGCTGTAGAAGATTCTTCGCTGCGCTCAAAATGACAATTACTTTTTATTACTCATTCTTACACTCACCGCATTTTTATGCGCCTGCAAACCCTCCAGTTCAGCCAGCACTTCTACAGTCGGACCTATGTTTTTGATGCCTTCATCGCTGATATGCTGAAAGGTTATCTTTTTCACAAAGGAGTCGACTGATACACCTGAATATGCCCTGGCGTAAGCACTTGTCGGAAGCGTATGGTTAGTTCCCGAGGCATAATCGCCCACACTTTCAGGTGTCAGGTTGCCTAAAAATACTGAACCGGCATTAATGATGTTTTCAGTTATTAGTTTCCAGTTTGCAGTGGCCAGGATTAAATGCTCTGGTGCATATTGGTTGCTAAACTGCATTGCCTCATCCAGGTTATTGACAACAATTATATAAGAATTGTCAATGGCTTTCCCGGCGATGACAGCGCGGGGTAATGCCGGCAATTGCTTTTTTAATTCAGCGATGGTTCTGTCTGCAAATTCTTTTGAAGTGGTTACCAATACGGATTGACTGTCTACACCATGCTCTGCCTGTGCCAGCAGATCGGCAGCTACATATTCAGGTACAGCGCTATCATCTGCAATCACCAAAACCTCCGATGGGCCTGCAGGCATATCGATAGCGGTTGACGTGTTTGATTGTACAATTGTTTTTGCCTTTGTGACATACTGGTTGCCTGGTCCAAAGATCTTATCCACTTTAGGGATACTTTCTGTACCATAAGCCATCGCAGCGATAGCTTGCGCGCCACCGGTCAGGTATATCTTTTCGATGTCCAGTAGTTTTGCAACATAGGCTATAAATGCATTGATCTTTCCGTCTTTTTGGGGCGGCGAACAAACCACAATTTCGTGGCAGCCTGCAATACGTGCCGGTATACCCAGCATCAGAAAGGTGCTTGGCAAAACAGCAGTGCCACCAGGGATATACAGCCCAACTTTTTCAATAGGTCTCAATTCGCGCCAACAGGTTACGCCGGGCATTGTTTCGACCTTATCTTCGGTGTGTAACTGGGTATTGTGGAACTTCAGGATATTATTGTAGGCTATATCAAGCGCCTGCTTCTGTTCAGGCAGGAGGGATGCAGCCAGTTCTGCCAACTCATCCTTTTCAACAATTAAGCTTTTTAGTTCAACTTTATCAAACCGGGCAGCATAGTCAAATAAAGCCTTATCGCCATTATTCCGAACATTGCTTATAATATCTTCCACAACAGCGCGAATTTCTTCGGCCGGATCAACATTGCGCTGAACCAGCTTTCGGATATCTTCTTTGCTTAAGTCTGAATAGTAATATGTTTTCATTTCCTCACCCAACCCTCTCCAAAGGAGAGGACTTATATGGAGTTATAAAATAATCTTCTCTATCGGCATCACTACAATACCTTGTGCGCCGGCTTGTTTCAGCTGACTTATCCTGTCCCAAAAATCACCTTCGGGAATCACAGTATGCACAGCCACCCAGCCTTCTTCGGCCAAATTTACTACCGAGGGACTCTTTACACCTGGTAAAAGCGCAAGCACCTTATCTAAATTTTCGCTGTGCACATTCAGCACCACATATTTAGTTTCCTTAGCTCTCAACACCGATTGGACACGCTGGATTAGTTCCTGTACTAATTCTTCATTTTCGCTTCCCGGCCTTCCGATCAATACCGCTTCAGATGACATCACATCGGTAAAAGGTTTTAAACCATTACTTCTGAGTGTGCCGCCCGTAGATACCAAATCGCAAATGGCATCACTCAAACCTAAGCCAGGTGATATTTCAACCGAGCCAGAAATGGTGCGTATATCTGCCTCGATCCCTTTTTTTTTCAGAAACTTACCTAAGATAACAGGGTAGGTGGTAGCTATAGATTTTCCGCTTAATTCATGAACGCTTTGAAAATCATGAGAATTGGGAATCGCGATCTTAAGGGAGCACCGACCAAAACCAAGCCTCTGAAGATAACTTACCTCAACTTCGGTTTCCTGTATCACATTTTCACCAACTATACCAAGATCGGCAATGCCATCCTGTACATATTCCGGTATATCGTCATCCCGCAGAAAAAGGATCTCCAATGGGAAATTAGACACCGATGATATCAGCGAACTTTTATAATTATCAAAGCTGAGACCGCAGTTTTTTAATAATTCTACGGATTTTTCGTTGAGCCTCCCGGATTTCTGGATTGCTATTTTAAGTGTTTTCACGAATTAATTTTAAGGTAAACTATTACGAACAGGGGGGTATTTTTTGTTGCAGAAACAGACATTATCTTGTCGCCATATGGTGGCGATGGTGCAGATGAATATGTATGTTAAACCCTTTCATTTTTGTATAGTAAAGCTATAGATGAAGTGTTGCAAATATAAAGAGTTGTTTGGAAAATCAAAGTGTCAGAACCGGAATTTTCAGAATTAATGAATTTGCAGGATTTAAATAAGGTTTTTTGGTGAGTTATTATTGAATATACTACTTCGCAGTTTCATCATAGTAATAAACCTCTCCCTCTTTCACCCCACCGATCTTTACTAATTTTTTGTGAGCCATGATATCCGGTAAACTGATCAGCTCAGCATTGTAAAGATTATCAAACCACACCATGTAAAAGCGTTTTTGCTGATAAAATTTCTGTACCTGATCTGTTTGAAGCTTATGAGGGATAAGCGTCGACGACATACCGGTAAACAGGTAAACCGCTTCGTCAGCATCAGTATAAATGGGTATGCCGGGCTTAAACATCTTTTGATGATGTCTAAGATATACTACAAATTCCGATTTGTTCCAGCTGTCGTCACTGTATCCGGGAACACCGTAATCCATTTCGTCGTCGTATCGCTGGTAATCTACCAGTACTGTTGAATATTCAAAGGCCAGCATCAGCAATACAGCTACTGCGCTTAATGCGTACCTGGTCCATTTAGTTTGGATAAAGCGCAATACATCGGGCACCCAACTGGTACAGGATATAAGCAGGGGAATAAACATAGGGGCGATCAGGCGGCTGTTGATGCGTTCGTACCGGGAAATACTGGCTGATATCACTATAAATAAACCGTAAACCACGGCAAAAGCGATGACGATATTCTCGACGCTGTCAATACGCTGTTTCCAGGTTTTCCAAGCCAGTATACCGATCAGCGCAATGAAAATAACGGAGGAGATCAAGGATGCATAAGGATCGGCAGCATCTGTTCTGAAAGCTGCCCAGTCGCATATGACAGTGCCGAAATAATGCAGGTTATCAATAAATGGCGTAATGGATGGCTCGCGGGTGCCGGTGCTTAGCCCGGTATTTATCCGGTTTAGTATCAAATTAGCTACCAGTAAAGAAATGGATACAAAGCCGAATATTAAGATATGCTTTATCTTTTTGCGGACAGACAACTCATTATCCAGTAATAACATTAATCCGCCTGCGCCAATAATAGTAACACCGGCATAGCGTGTAATACAGGCTATAGCCGTGATAATGGCCACGATAAGCAAAGCCTTATTGGTATGGATTTGCAGGTAATGCCGGTAGGCGATGATGAAAAATAGCGTCTCTAATATAAATAAGGTCTCCGACCATAAAAAGCTGTATATCTCCAGCAAACCCGGACTCAATATAATAGCGATCAGGATCAACCATTTGTATATCCGGGCATGGGATATAAAATTCTCCATGATCCACCCGCTGGTAAACACCACTGCAGCAAACAGGCAGCTATTAATGACTGATCCGGCGGTAATAGGATCAACCCTTGAAATAAACTGGATCACCCCCAAAAAGAACGGATAAAAAACCGGGAAGAATACCAAAGGCGTTTTGTTAAACGTCAGCAATGAACCATGCGCCTGTATATTAGTAGCCGTACTGGCATACATAATAGAATCCGGAGAAAGCCCCACTCCACTATAACTGGTATACAGGTATATCGCGTAATACCCTATAAAAGCAGCTATCAGTGAATCGAGATTTCTTAGATATGGTGTCAGTTTCATTTTTTGGTTGTAGTTCCAGGCGTTGTAGAAGTTGTAATAGTTTAAAATTTGAATTTAACCAACCTTTATAACTCTTACAACCATTCAACATTTAACAACTTACGCTATCAAATCCAGCACATCGCTTATCGGCTGGTCGCTATTTATTAAAATACCTTTTACACCGGCTGCAGTTCCTGCCTCTACATCGCGCTCACGATCGCCAATAAAATATGACTGTGCAGGGTCTATATTGTATTTTTCAATTCCCCTCAGTAACAATCCCGGTTTGGGTTTACGGCAATCACAGTCCCCGGTAAAATCAGGGTGATGCGGACAGTAAAAAATATCGGTAAACTCCACACCATGCTGATGATAAGTCTCTTTTAACAGGCTATGCATTTTGCCAAGTTCTTCCTCGGTATACCAGCCCTTCGCTAAACCGCCCTGGTTGGTAGCCACAATTAAAAGGTATCCTTTATCCTGCAAAGCTTTTAAGGGCTTAATATTTTGCTCCAGCACATGGAAATCTTCCAGCCGGCAAACATAATCGCCCATTTCCTTATTCAATACGCCATCACGATCTAAAAAAACGGCTTTGTTTTTTGCAGGTATAGTATTCATTGCGGCAAAGGTAACAATTCCGAAAAATATTACCCTTACAAACCCTGTTGTGCACAATTGTTGATAATACCGCAAAATCACACCATCGCCAAACGTTATGCTGGCATATTAAAAGCCCATACCTGATTATCAAAATGGCATAATAAAAGTTAAATTATTAACAGATTATCAATTTTTATAAAATGTAGCTAATATTTTTTAACATAATCTGAAAAATTACTAATTATATTACAAAAAAGATATATATTTAGTAATTTCGTAATTACGGACTCTTATAATTATAACAGACACAGCGAGATTGAAGATGGATCAAACTAATAGCCCCCAGCAGGGCCTGTACAGGCCTGAATTTGAACACGATTCGTGCGGAACTGGATTTATAGCCAATATTCATGGCCATAAATCAAACCAGATCATAGATGATGCTTTGACCATGCTGGAGAATATGGAACATCGCGGAGCTTGCGGTTGCGACCCCGAGACAGGTGATGGCGCCGGCTTATTGATACAATTACCACACGAATTTTTATTGGAAGAATGTTCCAACCTGGAGATCAGCTTGCCTGAACCGGGAGAGTATGGTGTGGGGATGATATTTTTTCCAAAGGAACCTGCGCTTAAAAAGGCCTGCCGCATGGTGATCGCAACCGCTATCGAAAAATTTGGCTTGCCTAAATTAGGCTATCGCAAATTAGCTGTTAACTCGTCGGTAATAGGTGAAACAGCGCATTTGGCAGAACCGGATGTGGAGCAGCTGTTTATTTTAAGGCCGCATCATATTACCAATACTGATGATTTTGAACGTAAACTATACGTTTTAAGAAGATATATTAATAAAACTATCACCGAAACCATACCCGGTGCCGGTGAGTATTTTTATTTTACCTCTTTTTCCTGCAAAACCATTATTTACAAAGGTCAGTTAACCACTTACCAGCTGCGTAAATACTTTGCAGACCTTTCTGATCCGCGTATGGCATCTGGCCTGGCCATGATCCACTCGCGTTTCTCAACCAATACCTTCCCGTCATGGAAACTGGCGCAGCCATTCAGGCTGATGGCCCACAATGGTGAGATCAATACATTAACCGGTAACCTTAATTGGTTTTACTCGGGCTTAAAATCCTATGCTTCGTCTTATTTTACCAGCGAAGAAATGGAAATGATCATGCCTGTGATCGATAATAACCAGTCGGATTCGGCTTGTTTAGATAATATTATCGAGGTATTGCTGCATTCAGGCCGTTCATTGCCGCATGTAATGATGATGCTGATACCTGAAGCATGGGATGGTAACGAGCAGATGGACCCGATTAAGAAAGCATTTTACGAATATCATGCTACATTAATGGAGCCATGGGACGGTCCGGCGGCAATTACCTTTACTGATGGCAGGCTGATCGGTGCATTATTAGACCGGAACGGATTGCGTCCGCTGCGTTTTGTGATTACCAATGACGGTCGTGTTATCGCGGCCTCAGAAGCTGGTGTGCTCACCATTGATGAGAAAACAGTGATACGTAAAGGTCGCTTACAGCCCGGCAAAATGTTATTGATCGACACTGAAAAAGGTAAGATCATTACTGATGAAGAGATCAAAAAACAAATAGCTTCACGCCAGCCTTATGGTACCTGGCTCGAGAATTATAAGATACGACTGGAAGATCTGGCTGAACCGCGTTTGGCATTCGCAAGTTTATCACCAAATGCTGTATTCCGTTACCAGCAGGTATTCGGTTATAGCCGCGAGGATATCGAGACTATCATTAAGCCAATGGCTGTTGATGGTAAAGAACCTATCGGCTCAATGGGTACCGATGTGCCTTTGGCTATCTTATCAGATAAGCCTCAGCATTTGTCGAGCTACTTTAAACAGTTTTTTGCGCAGGTTACCAACCCGCCTATCGATCCGATACGCGAACGTTTGGTAATGAGCCTGGCCTCCTTTATAGGTAACAACGGAAATTTACTGGACGAAGATAAAATGCACTGCCATTGCGTAGCGCTTAAACATCCAATCCTTATAGATCATGATCTTGAAAAATTAAGAAGTATTGATACAGGTTTATTCCATGCTAAAACCCTGCAAACTTATTTTGTGGCTGATGGCATGCCCGGATCATTGGAAAAAGGTATCGCAAGGCTTTGCCGCTACGCAGAAGATGCTGTAGATGAAGGTTTTGAAGTGTTAATACTATCAGATCGTGCTATCGATTCTGAACATGCGCCTATACCATCATTATTGGCGGTTTCAGCGGTGCATCATCATTTGGTTAGAAAAGGTCGTCGTGGTGCAGTAGGTTTGGTTGTCGAAGCCGGGGATGCCTGGGAAGTACATCATTTTGCTACTTTACTGGCTTTTGGTGCTACCGCAATTAACCCGTACCTGGCACTTTCTACTATAGAAACCATTAAGAATAATGGCAGCCTGGAGACTAACCTCGACAACAAAACACTCAGGAAAAATTATGTTAAAGCTATCAATGATGGTTTATTGAAGATATTTTCAAAAATGGGTATCTCTACCCTGCAATCTTATCATGGTTCGCAGATATTTGAGATACTAGGTATCAACAAGTCTGTGGTCGACCGCTATTTTGCAGGTGGTGTAACACGTATTGGCGGGCTGGGATTGGATGAAATAGCACGTGAATCACTTTGTAAGCACCGCATTGGTTTTGGCAGCAGCAAATCAGAAAACCGCTTATTGCCCGAAGGTGGTATTTATCAATGGAAACGCAGGGGAGAGGAACACTTGTTTAACCCGCAAACTGTTCACTTGTTACAACACGCTACCCGCACCAATGATTATGCGATCTATAAAAATTATGCGAAGCACATCAATGAGCAGGGCGAAAAACATTACACCATTCGAGGTTTGCTTGATTTTGCCCATCACCGTGAGTCGGTAAAACTGGATGAGGTGGAATCGGTAGAAAGCATAATGAAGCGTTTTGCTACGGGTGCGATGTCATTCGGATCTATCTCGCACGAAGCTCACAGCACACTGGCTATCGCAATGAACCGTATCGGCGGCAAAAGTAATACCGGCGAAGGTGGTGAAGATGAACTGCGTTATGAGAAATTGCCAAATGGCGATTCTATGCGTTCAGCTATCAAGCAAGTGGCATCAGCGCGTTTCGGTGTGACCTCAAATTATTTGACCAACGCCGACGAACTACAGATCAAAATGGCCCAGGGTGCAAAACCTGGCGAAGGCGGCCAGTTGCCGGGTCACAAGGTGGATGATTGGATAGCCAAAGTGCGCCACTCTACACCGGGTGTTGGCTTGATATCTCCGCCACCTCACCACGATATATATTCGATAGAAGATTTAGCTCAATTAATATTTGACTTAAAGAACGCTAACCGTGCTGCACGTATCAATGTAAAACTGGTATCAAAGGCTGGCGTAGGTACTATAGCAGCAGGTGTGGCTAAAGCACATGCCGATGTGATCCTGATAGCGGGTTATGACGGCGGTACAGGTGCATCACCTATCAGCTCTATTAAACATGCTGGTTTGCCATGGGAGCTTGGCCTGGCCGAGGCACACCAGACTCTCGTGCGTAACAAATTACGCAGCCGTGTGGTATTGCAAACAGACGGCCAGTTAAAAACCGGTCGGGACCTGGCGATAGCCTGTTTAATGGGTGCCGAGGAATGGGGGGTAGCTACTGCGGCGCTGGTTGCAGGCGGTTGTATCATGATGCGCAAATGCCATCTGAATACCTGTCCTGTGGGTGTAGCCACACAAGATCCTGATCTGAGAAAATTATTTACCGGTAAGCCGGAGCATATCGTCAATCTTTTCCGCTTTATGGCCGAAGAGTTACGAGAGATCATGGCTGAATTAGGTTTCCGTACCATTCATGAAATGGTGGGCAGGGTACAATTCCTTAAAGTAAAAGAAGGTCTGCAGAACTGGAAAGTAAAGCATATCGACCTTTCGGGCATTTTGCACCCTGTAAATAATACCAAGGGTATGACCTTGTACAACAGCGAGAAACAGGATCATGGTATCGATGATATTATCGACTGGAAATTGCTGGAACAGGCAAAGGCAGCGTTAGAAGATAAAACACCGGTGTTTGCATCATTTGATGTGAAGAATACAGACCGAACCATAGGCACACTACTATCAAACGAAATATCAAAAAAATACGGTTCAGCCGGATTGCCGGATAATACCATCAATTTTAAATTTAAAGGGTCAGCCGGGCAAAGCTTCGGCGCGTTCACCGCAAAAGGAATTTCCTTTGAACTGGAGGGTGAAGCCAATGACTATGTTGGAAAAGGCTTGTCAGGTGCTCAATTAGCTATCTATCCTTCGGCTGATGCTAAATTTACACCGGAAGATAATATCATCATCGGCAACGTAGCGATGTATGGCGCTACATCGGGCGAAGTATTTATCCGGGGTATGGCAGGCGAGCGTTTTGCCGTGCGTAACTCAGGCGCTACGGCAGTTGTAGAAGGTATAGGTGATCACGGTTGTGAATACATGACCGGCGGCCGTGCCCTGATATTAGGAAACACAGGACGCAATTTTGCAGCAGGCATGAGCGGCGGTATCGCCTGGGTTTATAATCCTAACAATACATTCGCAGATAATTGTAATAAAGAGATGGTTGATCTTGATCCGCTAACGGAGAAAGACTCAGAGTATATCATAGCGTTGCTTAAAAAGCATGTGAGCCTGACAGACAGTAAAGTAGCCAAATACCTGCTTAAGAATTGGGGCGATGCTTCAACCAAATTTGTTAAGGTGTTTCCGAAGGAATACAAGAAAGTTATTGAAAAAGCAGAATACCAAACTATCAGCTAATATTTTATGGGAAAAGCAACAGGATTTAAAGAGTTTAACAGGGAACTTCCTAATAAAGTGTCTCCGGCAGAGCGTGTAAAAAACTACAAGGAGTTTGAAAGTTTATACACCGACGAAAAGCTGAACGAGCAATCTGCCCGCTGTATGAATTGCGGTATACCTTTCTGCCATTCAGGTTGCCCGCTGGGCAATATCATACCAGAGTTTAACGATGCGGTTTATCGTAAAAATTGGGAAGAAGCTTACCAGATATTATCATCTACTAATAATTTCCCCGAGTTTACCGGCAGGATATGTCCTGCGCCATGCGAATCGGCTTGCGTATTAGGTATTAACAAACCACCGGTGGCAATAGAGGAGATTGAAAAGCATATCATTGAGATCGCCTACGAAAAGAACCTGGTTAAGCCTACAGCCCCAATTATCAAAACCGGTAAAAAAGTTGCTGTGGTAGGATCTGGTCCTGCCGGATTGGCTGCTGCCGCGCAATTAGTTAAAGCCGGGCATGCGGTTACGGTTTATGAGCGGGATGATAAACCGGGAGGTTTGCTGCGTTATGGCATCCCTGATTTTAAACTGGAAAAATGGGTGGTAGAACGCCGTGTCCAGATTATGGAAGAGGATGGCGTAGTATTTAAATGTAATGTAGAAGTTGGAAAGGACATGCCTGCTGACGAATTGGTTCGCAGCAATGATGCAGTGATACTGGCAGGTGGTTCAACTATTCCGCGTAACCTGCCTATCCCCGGCAGGGAATTAAAAGGTATCCATTTTGCAATGGACTTTTTGAAACAACAAAATAAACGTGTAAGCGACATAGGCTTTGATGCCGAAGATATACTGGCGACCGGTAAAGATGTGATCGTTATAGGTGGTGGTGATACCGGTTCGGATTGTGTAGGAACATCAAACAGGCAGGGTGCAAAATCTATCAAGCAATTTGAAGTAATGATGCAGCCTCCTCAGCAGCGTACCCAGCACATGCCATGGCCATCATATCCTATGGTATTGAAGACAACCAGCAGCCATGAGGAAGGTTGTGATCGTTACTGGGGCATTAATACCAAAGAGTTTTTGGGCGATGCCAATGGTAACCTAAGGGCTATCAAAGTAACCGATGTAAGCTGGGAACTGGATGTAATGAACAGGCCGATCAAATTTAATGAGGTGGAAGGTTCTGAACGTGAAATAGAGTGTCAGCGTATTTTCCTGGCGATGGGATTTTTACATCCACAGCATGAAGGCATGTTAAGCAGCCTGAATGTTCATTTGGATGAGCGTAAGAATGTAAAGGCTAAAGAAGGTGTTTACCGTACTAACGTAGGCAAAATATTTGCAGCCGGCGATATGCGCCGCGGACAATCATTGGTTGTCTGGGCTATTTCAGAAGGCCGCGAAGCTGCACGTAAAGTGGATGAGTTTTTAATGGGCCATTCCATACTGGAAAGCAAAGATGCGATAAACCAGTTTGAACAAGTGTTTTAAGTTGAGCGATTAGTGATTGGAGATTAGTGATCAGTTATCTATAAAAGAGAACATTTCTAAAACAATCAGTTAATAAACCCAAGTCAGGGCCGGGCGGCGTAAAGTTGCCTGGCTTTTTTATTTGGCTACCAAATGGCTTACTTTAACAATTA
>JBEHXM010000149.1:0-11494 GCA_048498695.1 Bacteroidota bacterium | reverse complement strand
ATCATCAGGCATATTAAACGGAATCATGTTGAACCTTAGCTATATTTCGCCTTGTTTTATCGTTTCTAATATTCAAGATTCGGTATCATTCTACGTAAGTAAACTTGGATTCGAAATACGGTATATAGCTCCTGAAGAAGATCCCTTCTTTGCTATTGTGGGCCGCGACCATATTTCCCTTATGCTGAAAGCTATTGCTGATGATGTAAAACCAATCCCAAATCATACCCGGCATGAGTGGGCCCGCCTGGATGCATTTATTTATGCCGCCGACCCGGATGTTTTATTTGAGGAATACCGTTCACGTGGTGTAATATTCCACCAATCCATTAAAGACGATGGCGATGGGTTGCGTGGGTTTGAAGTAGCAGATGCCGATGGTTATATACTGTTCTTTGGGCGACCAATTGAGAAAACCAAATGAATCAAAGCATCGGGCTTTTCAATTACAGTAGTTGATTTACCTTGGAATGAAAATGTCAAATGAAACCAGGTGAGATCAAAAAGCCTATTGTTTAACCGGAAATAGCTAATAAATAATCTACATGCTGTTGCGAACCGTTCAAATAATAATTGTTATGGTAGGGCTTTCCAGCTAACCTTATTTGCTGCGGCTGTGAAAGGCCCTGTAGTTGAACGGTCTGCTGCTCGAACCAGTCATGATCGTCATCCAGTAACTGGTAGGCATCCTCCGAAATAAGCAGGTCATTATTTAATTCCTTTGTTTTTGTCTGGAGCCTTGAGGCGATATTAACGGGCAGACCCATAACGGACAACTGTGCGGGCCCATCGAGGCCAAATTCGCTTATAACCACCTTGCCTGCGTGCAGACCAACGCCTATTTCCAGCGGACCGCCTGCATAGGGTTCGGCATAGGCCTCATTGAACAGCTTAACGGTTTGAAACATCGTTTGAGTGGCCTGGTAGGCATTATTGGTAGCCTCACGCAGATTGGCCTGGAGTCCAAATACAGCATACAGGTTGTCTCCCGCCATTTCAACTACTTTGCCCTGGAAATTTTTGATCACATGATTAAAGGCCGTAAATAACCGGCGCACGATTCCGATCACCGTTTGTGCCGGCTGGGATTCCATCAGCCCGGTAAAATTCCGGATATCCAGGAATAATATCGCCAGTTCCTGTTCCTTATCTAATGGAGCAGTTGCCGGGTTCAGTATCAAATAATTATTTTCCATAATAGTATAGACGATTAGCCTTTTAAAACATTTTAAACAAATGTAAATTGATGGCTGTACCACCACAACGCAAAAGTGGTTAACCCTGCCGGCTAATCGGTAAATGGCGGATTATGGGCGGTAAATTATCAGCAGGTGCACTAAAGGTGCTATAGTTTGCGCCTGCATTTGACGCAAAATCCACGGGCTTACAACCCTATACCCGTAGTAAAATTCAGCATTAGCCGGGCATTGGCCGTCTGGCCGGTAGTAAAAATTGCCATTTGTCGGGTATCGGTGTTAATGCCGGTAGTAAAATTTGCGATTAGCCGGGTATCAGGGCTAATGCCGGTAGTAAAATTTGAGTATTTTTTATTTAAACATCTTACTAATAGATACTCATAATTTTGAACGATTTTTTAGATGCAAAACGCTTATGTTTTTTTAAGCTTTTAATGAACGGGATTGAGTAGCAGGTATGTTTGACCGGCTCCTACTTAAACATACAAAAATTTGAGGAGAATTAATAATCATAAATATGTTCGATTGTTACTTTATTAGCTATCAATAATTCTATCGTACTACTTAATTTATTTACAGGGGTAGCCAAAGCAATTCTGTTTAAACCGGGTTTCGTTATAATTGGTTGTACGAATAACTCTTTATAATTTTGGTTTTGGATTAAAGGTTGGGCAGCCAAAACAGTAAGCATAATAGCGCCTTTATTTCCGGCAATCTCATAAAAATCAACTCCTTTCTTAGCTAATTGGCATATCGCTGAGTTAAATTCTGCATAGCGGGGCAGGTCAGCAATAAACATCCCACCAGCTAATGGTTTAATGTTATAAGCGAATTTGGCAGTGTCAAACCCGCTGGGCATTTTATCCATAATTACTGTAGTATGTAATGATGCTGTCCCATAGGCTGATTTTGTGCCCAGGCCAATTAACCAGCCGTAGCCACTTTTAATCATCAATTCAGTAGTCAAATAATATCGGCGTTCCAGTTTACGTAATAAATGGGGCCCCGTTAAGGATGTATTACTCCATAATAATTTAAGTTCTTGATTGAAATTGTATTGATACCATGGCAAAGCTTCGATAAATTTCACATAGCTATGTTCATAGTCAGCATTAAATTTGTCCTCTGCTGTCATTTCGTTTATTGGATTTATATCAGTTATATGGCCCACTATAGTTTCATAAAATGCTTTTATGCCATATTCTACTGTAGTACTGCCTGCGATAACAATAATCATCACATGATATCCTGTATTAAAAGGAAAGTTGCCTTTGATCTGATCGTACATGACACCATAACCACCCCACATTTGGTCGATATGTTTGAGATAAGGAAAAGTAGTAGAAGTATGGGTTTTAAAATAATCAGCCTGCTCAGCCGGACTAAACACCAGGAACCACTCAGGGTAAGTAAGAAAGGTTTGGTCAGGTGAGCGAATATCTTTTTGTGGTGTAAGTGGATGGACATCGGTGGTTAACCAGGCTTTGTCAACCTGCAAACCTTCACCAGCCGGCATAGTAGATAAATTTCTGTTTTTAATCGTGAAAGTAATAATTGCCAACAGAAAGGCGATCAATGTCAGTATCCTTAATCTTTTCATTTTTTAAAGTCTCTTGAATAGCATTAAGGTATTGTCGGATGGATCTTTATCCTGTAGTATTCGTTTCCCCACATCCCTAAAGCCTTCTTTTTCTATAATAGAAGCCCATTCATTAGCAGGCTTAAAATTCTTAAAATCTCTTTGTTCAAAATCCCACGTTTCATTTAACCCTATGTTAAAGACAGTATGCACCAGCGAAACAAAGGTAGCCATTTCAGGTGTTTTCACATCGTGGTCGCGTATTACAAATGAACCATTTGGTTTTAAAATGCGATAAATGGACTTCACAAAACCATTGAGTTTATCTATTGGACAATGATGCAGACCAATATAACAAGTAACTACATCGAGGCTGTTATCAGGAATTGCAGCGCTATTGATCGGATCATAACCATTGATATCAACAAAAATACCAAGCTTGCCTAATTGTCCGCGTTCCATAATATCTCCTGGCGAATTTGTGGGTGCCAGATCATTGATCAGGTATATCGGGCCCTTAACCTTAGTTTCTTTTCTTAGCTGGCTGATATATCGTCCTGTCGAACCAATCTCGGCATATCCATCAATTTGCTTTATATGGCCTATCAATTCCAGTGTTTGCCTAACGATTTCTTTCTTTTGCTTCTTAAGTGCCGGTAAAGCATAGGTAAGTTCTGATAAAAAAGGCTTAATGGTTTTCAGTTTGCCTTGCACAGATTTATAGATATCTTCATCCGTTTTACCCGCTGCGGCTTCTTCTTTGATCAATTGGTGGAATTTATCTTCAGGATATAAATGGAATATTACCTGCAAAAAGCGATAAAAAGCGTCGCTCCACTCAGTATTGTTAAATACAGCTTTAAATTCTGATATGCTATTGGCCATTTTTATATGCTTTTAGTGGTTTATAATAAGTATCCCAAAAAATATTCCTGAACTTATAATCAGGGTCAAGTTTAGCTTTCAGGTCAAATAATTTTTGCGCGTCGGGATAAGCTCTGTGAAATTGCGCAGCTGTTGGATGTACCTGGTAGGGTAAATAATAAGATCCATTTACTGCTGCAACTGCATCAGCTAGTTCTCTCGTCCAAACTGCTACTGCCCCTTTTGATGCAGCATCAGTTTTTTGTTTATAATAAACTACAAAGGCAAATACTTCTTCACGTGCCCACGCCAAGTAAGTACCCGGGTCAGACCTGGCATGCCTGATGGAAACATTTAATACATTTACATTAAAACGTATAAATATCTCGGCCATCGCCTTCTCAAATTCTTCAAAATGTTGCACAGGCACAAAATATTCCAGTAAAACATAGGTGCTGTCAGTACGTGATCGTGGCTCCAACTCGGCTACGTCGTAACCGGCCTCATAATTACGCCAGTGTATTTTTTTTCCTCTGAACAGCAGCGGATCAATCAAAAATTCGCGTCTCCATTTACCCAAAGGCGTTTCGGTAAATGACCATAGAAAATATCGCTCAAGTGGATATGATTCTTTCAATGGCATTAAGCGGGTTTTAACCGTTGGTTTTTCGGTGGTTTCAATCCAGCTTACAGCACGCAAGCGTTTGTATTTTGGTGGATAAATATCTCCATTATGGAAAATAACTCGGGCATCATCACGAACTATTTCAAAAAAGTAATTTTTATAAGATTCCACTCTCATTTTCTTATCGATGCGTTTAATAGCCAGGTTATTGGCCAGTTCCAGTTCAGCCTGTACTATAATTCCTATACCATTATAACCACCTATCGCCCCAAAAAACACTTCCTGATTTTCAGTTTTTGTAGCATGTACTAATGAGCCATCAGCCAATACTACGTCAATAGAACGCACAGACAACACCACAGGCCCCATACCCATATAACGTCCATGAGCATTAACGCTTAGTGCCCCGCCAACAGTAAAATTAGCATAGGTTTGCATGATTTTTATACTCAGATCGTATTCATCAATATATTGTTGAATATCGCACCATCGGATGCCCGTTTGTACCCTGATCAGTTTATGTTCCGCCGAAAATTCCAATACTTTATTCATCCTGCGCATATCTATATGGATACTATGCGGGCTGGCAGTCTGTCCTCCCATGCTAAAGCGGCCACCACCTACTGAAATAATGCCGCTTGTATCTTTTACAATTTCGCAAACCTCTTCAACCGAAGTTGGCCTGATTATTTTACTGACTAATACCGGATTTAATTTAGTTACATCATCTATAATACGTTCGTCAGTTTTCAAATGAGGAATTTCACGGCCGTCATTATTCTTTAAATAATCAGGGGCCGAACCCGGTACCGATCCATAACTGTTAGCCGTGTAGTTGCCTTTTTTAAATCCCAATCGCCATATTAACCAAAGCGGCCCAAATACAGGTATTAGGATAGCGAAAAGCCAGTAGCCAGAATAGTTTTGATCATGAAGGCGTTTTATAGATGTTGCTGTAACGACCCAGAACAATAAAGGATATAATATAAAAGTGGAGCCATCACTTATGGCAAACTGCAGCAGATTATACAATACATAAAACGTACACCAATAAAACAAGGATGCCAGCCAATAGATGCCTTTAGATAAACGTCCGTTAATAGTAAATAGCAGGTAACTTACGGGAAGTTTTTGTTTTAAACGCATAGATAAGGCACTATTATAATACTAAGATATAATTTTGGCTCCAACCTTTTCCTATAAAGAGATTTAAATAGCAACTTATAATATAAATTCTGCTGTCAAAAGTTACGTTTCTAACTACTATACTTATAATCTACTCCCAACCATCAACCTACCGAGTAAAAGTTAATTACTTCTATCCGCAGCTTTAAAAAAGTCTTATTTTAATTCTTCTCAACCCACTGTCTCCGCCATTCCGGCGCCTCAAAAGGATCTGCAAAATACTGTGTTTCGTGCACTACTTTCCCGTTCCGGAATTCCATAATGCTCACTGTAAAAGCTGGCCGCCCCTGGTAAATAATGGTATATTCCGTGATCCACAGGTTGCCTTTTCCGAGCATTCGCCTGACATTGAAGCCCGAGGGCTTCCCCGGATGATGACTTCGCAGGGCCTGTAAATTGTTTCGTCCCAGTATCCGCTCGCCCGACTGCGGATAATCGCAAATGGCATCGTCATCGTAAATATCATGTTCAGCGTTGATATCTCCGGCTGCCGAGGCCTGCCAGTGCGCGTTCAGGGCTTCACGTATTTGATCTTCTTCCATAAACCGATAATTAGGAGCAATTAACACCTTAATCTAATCCGCCGACCGCTGTCCGAAGTTTATAACTTCGGACGAGTATGCTTGCAGTCTGCGACTACACCCCAGCAAATTACTGAAATAAATATAGCTACTTCCTATCCAGCAATTTCAAATAATCCTTTCCCAACTCATCCAATTCTGTATCATAACCCTTTTGGTCAAAAAATGCTTCGGGGCGATAAGTATCACCGGCCTTGTGTTTGTCCAAAAGCCCAAACTGGCTCACATGCGCGGCAAGCCATATATCAAACTTCAGCTTTTTCATCGCATCGAGCGTATAGGCATAATCTTCAGCAATATTGAGATAGGATGACATGCCGGGTTTAGTGCCGCTGAGAATAGAAGGCATATTGGCTATCAGTACCCGGTATGATCGATGCTTATCCTTTACGTCAAACAAAAAACTGCTGGCGCCTTTGGTGTGTCCCGGATGATGGAGCACAATGATCCGCATCTCACCCAATTTAACAGTGTCCTTATCATGCAGTAAAACATCAGCTTTCACTGCTTCAAATGAGCTGCTTTTCCCTCCGAATAAATAATCTGATTTTCCGCCATCTGCTAATACAGCGGCATCTTTTTCTTCTATCATCATTTTGGCCCCGGTAATTTTCTTTATTTCAGCCATACCGCCAACGTGATCAAAATGTGCATGATTAGCCAAAAGGATCTTGATATCGCCGAATTTAAACCCCAGTTTTTCGATATGTGAACGGATCATAGGTACAGATTCCCTGGTTCCGGTATTGATCAGGATAAGTCCGTCTTTGGTGACGATAAGGTAACTTGCAAGCTCATAAGTGCCTACATAATAAAGGTTCCCGGCAATGCGGAAAGGCGGATAATCCTTTACCCAATCTGCCTGTATATGCGGCTGTACTACTTTTTGGGCTGTAGCGTAAATGCTGGACAATAACAGGCATGATAAGAGTACTACTATTTTCAGTGAATTTCTAAATGGGTGCATCGAAGCAAATATAGCAACATGGCATCGCCCATGAATGTCTTTTCATATGCCGGAATCACCCAATGTTTTTAAATTATTTTCAAAAGTCATGGCTACTTTTAATTTATTTCACTTTTCCTTTTCAAAATAATAACTATTTCTATTAACTTGCTGTCGCAATCAGTGCTGTTGATTCCGAAATCCGGGACGGTCTGATTCAAGCTGTTATTAAACCAATTCTGATAGATAATAAAACGAAATGCCGCCGCCTGATAAACCCCATCAGTGGCTTTGCATGTGAGCTTGTTTTTGGTTTCGTATTAAATAATGATTGAGCAATATAATGACTGCTGTCTGATTCAGTCCGGCAGTCCAGAATAGAGTACCGTTGTATCGTTTTTAACTATTTTATATAAAGTTTTATTCATAAATGAACCTTGGAAACAGCACCCGGAAAGCATTAGCTAAAGTCTCACTTTACTTTCGTCTGCATTTATTTAAGCTGATCAGCATAGGTATATTGCTGGCGTTCATGGGGTTCACATGGATGAGCCTGGATACCAAACTGCCTGCTCCCGATGCGGATAACGGCGGACTCACGCTGCCCGGTGGTTTCCGCGCATTGGTTGTTGTGGATAGTTTAAAGGGACAGGCCCGGCATATTGCCGTTAATTCAAACGGAGATATTTATGTAAAAGCCCGTAACCACCGTTTCAATGGCGGCTATGGCAATATCGCGCTAAGGGATACCAATGGCGACGGCAAAGCAGATATGGTGGTTCCCTTTGGCAAATACGACGGCCACACCTACGGTACAGCCATGCGGATATATAACGGCTACCTTTATTTCAGTTCGGAGCTGATGGTTTACCGCATGAAGCTTAAGAAAGGGCAACTGGTACCCGATAGTCAGATGGACACCATTGTGATCGACAATCCCCCTTACCACGAGCACCAGACCAAACCCATCGCTTTTGATAACAAGGGCCATATTTATGTAGGCTGGGGTGCAGGCTCAAATGCCGGACAAGTAAAAAACCGCATTCCCGGTTCGCCGGGTGTGGGCGATCCCAATGCTCCCGATAACAGCAATCCCTGGTTAAAAGACCATGGCGGCATCTGGATGTTCGATGCAAATAAAACTAATCAGCATCAATCAGACGGCGTACGGTATGCCACGGGTATGAGGAGCCTTGTTGCCCTGGATTGGGACCGCAAGAGCAAATCGCTTTATACAGTTGCTCATGGCCGGGATGATTTCAGGATGCTGTGGCCCGATATCTATACTCCTTACCAAAGTGCAGTGCAGCCCGCCGAAGAGTTCTTTAAGGTGAACCAGGGCCTTGACGGTGGCTGGCCTTATTACTATTATGATGGCATCAAAAATAAAAAACTGCTGAACCCTGAGTTTGGCGGCGACCAGGTAAAGGAAGGTAACGGTGCAAAACTAACCCAGCCCATCATGAGTTTCCCGGCGCATTTTGCACCCAATGACCTGTTGTTTTACCGGGGCAAACAATTTCCGGCACGTTACAAAAACGGCGCTTTTGTGGCCTTCCATGGTTCTACAGACCGTGCACCTTATCCGCAGGCAGGCTATATCATTGCTTTTGTGCCTTTCAAAGATGGACAGCCATCGGGCCCCTGGGAAGTTTTTGCAGATGGATTTGCCAGGGTTGATCCTATCATGAGCGTCAGTAACGCAGTATACCGCCCGATGGGTTTGGCAGAAGGCCCGGATGGTTCTTTATATGTAAGCGATACCGAAAAGGGAAAGATATGGCGCATTATTTATACCGGCGACAAAAAAGCTTTCGGAGCAGATCAGCTTGCCGCAATGGACAAACGGAAACTAACAGCATCCAATATCAAAATGCCTGATGAAGTGAAGGACAACCTTTTCAAGGATATGGCAACAAGCTCAGCAGTCTACAGTACCTATTGTATAGCCTGCCACCAGAATGACGGTAAAGGCGATGGCAACCGATTCCCTCCGCTGGCGCAATCAGAATGGGTAAATTATAACACAACCCGGCTGATCAATGTGATCCTGAATGGCCTCAAAGGCCCGGTAACGGTAAAGGGGCAATCCTATAACGAGGTAATGCCTGGTCATGGCAGCTTTTTATCAGATGCCCAGGTGGCCGAAGTACTCACTTACATTAAATCGAATTTTAACAATATACCGGAGGTGGTAACGCCGGAGCAGGTTGCTGCCGTACGCAAAATGACACAACAAACAAATAAATGATCAGATTAACATTTACTTCAGTCTTTAAATACAGATCGCCATTATTCGCAGGCCTGCTGGCTGTTGCAGCACTAAGCGCAAATGCCCAGACCGCCGATACAACCGGGCTTTTTAAATCCTCGCTGTTTACGCCGGTTAAAAGCTTCACCACAGGTGTTGAAGGCCCGGCGGTAGATAAGGATGGCAATGTGTATGCGGTCAACTTCGATCATGATGGTACTATAGGTAAAATCACGCCTGATGGCAAAGCAAGTGTATTTATCGAATTGCCAAAGGGAAGTGTTGGCAACGGGATCAGGTTTGATAGTCATGGCAACATGCTGATAGCCGATTATACCGGGCACAATGTTATCAGGGTGAACATGAGTACCAAACAGCAAACTGTTATTGCCCATAATGATGGCATGAGTCAGCCAAATGATATTGCCATTGACAACAAAGACCGGATATATGCCAGCGACCCGAACTGGAAAGCCGGAACAGGCAAGATATGGCGTATTGATACCGACGGCAAAATGAAGGTGCTGGACAGCATGGCCACTGTTAATGGCATAGATGTGAGCCCGGACAACCATACTCTTTATGTAAACGAAAAACGCAAGATATGGGCATATGATCTTTCATCAAAAGGCGATATCAGCAACAAGCGCCTGGTGATAGAGTTTACTGATTTTGGGATGGATGGTTTAAGATGCGATGTGAAAGGCAATATCTACCAGGCACGTTTTGGTAAAGGAACTATAGCCAAAGTATCGCCACAAGGAAAAATATTACAGGAAATAACACTGACCGGCAAGCGCCCCACCAACGTTTGTTTTGGCGGACCTGACGGCAGGACCATGTATTCTACCCTACAGGACCAGGGTAACCTGGAAACTTTCAGGGTGGATGACCCTGGCCGGGAGTGGAAAATGACCAAAAAGCAGAAATAATAGTATGAAATTTAAAAGAATGATACCAGGTCTTTTCTGCACAGCATTCATTGCTTTGACCTGTTGTTGTGCATCAGCCCAGGTAAAGAAAAAAGTACCTTTAAAGAAGAAGCCCGTTGCGGCAGCAGCTAAGCCAGCCCCTGCCCCTCCCTTCGCAACCGCTCCGGAGATCGAGGACGGGAAGGCTTTAATCGCTAAATCTGATTGCCTGGCCTGTCATAAAATAGAAGATAAGCTGGTGGGACCTGCCTATACCGCTATTGCGGCAAAATATCCGCAGGATAAAAATACGGTCGATTTGTTGACCCAGAAGATCATCAGTGGCGGTAATGGCGTTTGGGGACCCGTGCCGATGGCCCCCCATCCTACCATAGCTGCGGCCGACGCTAATAAAATGATAAAATATATCCTTACATTGAATACTAAAACTCCACCCGCAAGTTCAAAGTAGCAGACAAAACAAAGAACATATATACACTCACTCAAACTTAAACACCATGGAAAAAAGAAGATCTGTTTTGAAGAAAATGCTGGCCTCAGTGGTTGGTTTATCTGTATTCGGAATAAGCAAAGATGCGATGGCAGCACCCGTTGAAAAGGAAGCTAACAACGTCACCACATTCCAGGACGTACCGCTGTTTTCCGGTTCAACCAAACTGGGCAACCTGGTATTTGTAGCCGGTAAAGGTGCGCATGTTGAGCCATTCGAGATAAAGGCACATACCGAGATCGTATTGAAAGAATTGGAAAAAGAGCTGATCAAAGCAGGCTCATCCATGGAAAAAGTGCTTAAAGTAAGCGTTTTCCTGAATGACATTGCCGACTACCAGGGCATGAACGAGGTTTACAAAGGCCGTTTCGGCAAAAATCCTCCGGTACGTACTACTGTGGCTGTGGCTAAAGGCGGTGTACCCGGCAACTCACTGGTTGAGATGGATTGTATGGCTTATATATAACAGCAACGAAAATGAAACGCAGAGACATATTAAAAGGTCTTGCCATACTGCCTTTAACAAGTGGTCTGGTGAGCAAAGCATCCGCTTTTGAACCCGCTACCCCCGCCGCGCCAAAAACACCGGCACGCGACCTGTTTAAAGAGCTTGGCGTTACCCCGGTGATCAACGCCTCGGTAACCATGACATTTTTATCCGGCTCGCTGATGCTGCCCGAAGTTTTGGAGGCAATCAATTCGACCTCGCATGATTTTGCCAACATGTATGAGCTGCAGGATAAGGTAGGCGCCAAAATTGCAGAAATGCTGCAGGTAGAATCGGCTATGGTAACCTCAGGTGCTGCCTGTGCCATATTGTTAAGCACTGCCGCAGCCATTACCGG